>CAISGR010000167.1 GCA_903884945.1 uncultured bacterium | reverse complement strand
GCGACGAAGACGAATTCATCTATGACGAAGCGAGTGGCGAGTGGATCAGCGCCGCCGACGCGCGCGCCAAGGCCGCGAGCGCCGATGTTGTCGAGGTCCGCGATTCGGTCGGCAACCTGCTCGCGGACGGCGACCAGGTGACACTGATCAAGGACCTGACCGTCAAGGGCGCTGGCCAGACGCTCAAGCGCGGGACGCTGATCAAGTCGATCCGCCTGACCGGCGATCCCCAGGAGATCGACTGCCGCTACGAGGGCATCAAGGGCCTCGTGCTGCGCGCCGAGTTCGTGCGGAAGCGCTGACGCGGACCGGGCGCGCGCCGGCCCGCGTCGCGCGTCCGATCAGGCCTCGGCCAGTTCGGCCTGGGCATTGATCCGGCTTTCCGCCATCGCGGTCAGCTTCTCGTCGGTGGCCTTCTCCTCCGCCAGCGTCTCGGCGAGCACGCCGGCGCAGTCAGCGCGACCGAGCTGCTTCGCCCAGGCGATCAGCGTGCCGTAGCGCGTGATCTCGTAATGCTCGACTGCCTGCGCCGCGGCGACCAGGGCGGCGTCGAGCACCTGCTTGTCGGCGACGTCACCCGCGATCTCGTTCGCTTCCTTGATGATGCCGTCGATCGCCGGGCAGGTAACCGCCCTGGGCTCCTCGCCATGCAGGCGGAAGACCTGCTCGAGCCGGCGGATCTGCCCCTCGGTCTCGCGCAGATGGGCTTCGAAGCCAGCCTTGAGATCAGGCGCGGTCGCCTTCTCGATCATCTTCGGCAACGCCTTGATGATCTGATGCTCGGCATAATAGATGTCCTGCAGGGTGTGCACGAACAGATCGTCGAGCGTCTCGATGTCCTTGGTGAAAAGTCCCACGATGCGTCTCCTTGATACGGGCCGGTGCGATCGTCGATCGATCCATCGGCGGCGTGAAAACGCGGGTTTGAAGGCAAGGTTGCCACGAATATCAGCGACTTGATCTCGATCAGCCCGATTCTTCGGGCGCCCGGACGATTGACAGCAGCCCGGGATTTCCGACACGGCGCAGGCAAGGAGGACCGGCGATGAGCAACGAGGTCAAACTGCATCCGAGCTGGCTCGCCCCGCTGCGCGCCGAGTTCGAGAGCCCCTATATGGCTGCGCTGAAGGCCTATCTCGTCGCCGAGAAGGCGGCGGGCAAGCGGATCTTCCCCAAGGGCAATGAATGGTTCCGCGCGCTCGACCTGACCGCGCTCGAGGATGTCCGCGTCGTGATCCTGGGGCAGGACCCCTATCATGGCGAAGGGCAGGCGCATGGGCTCTGCTTCTCGGTCCAGCCAGGCGTGCGGCCGCCGCCGAGCCTGGTCAACATCTACAAGGAGATGGCGAGCGACCTCGGCATCCCGCCCGCCCGCCACGGCTTTCTCGAACATTGGGCGCAGCAGGGCGTGCTGCTGCTCAACGCCGTGCTGACGGTGCAGATGGGCATGGCCGCGTCGCACCGCGATCGCGGCTGGGAGAAATTCACCGACGCCGTGATCCGGCTGATCAATGCGCGGCCGGAACCGGTCGTGTTCATGCTGTGGGGCAGCTACGCGCAGAAGAAGGCGGCCTTTGTCGACAGCGTCGAGCGCGGCGGCCGGCACCTGGTGCTGAAGGCGGCACATCCTTCCCCGCTCTCCGCACATAACGGCTTCTTCGGCTGCAGGCATTTCTCCAAGGCCAACGCCTTCCTGCAGAGCCACGGGCAGAAGCCGATCGACTGGGCGCTCCCGGCTTCAGCATAGCGCAGCGGCGCGGGACACCCGCAGCGGCCAGCGCGCCAGGACCTCGTGCCGGCCAAGGCCGACCAGGCTTTGGATCAGCACGAACTCGGTCGCCTGCCAGCTGATCGCATCGACGGGCACGGCAAAGCGCAGCCCGGCACGATAGAGCAATGTCATGTGCGGGTGGAATCGCCAGCGTGGCCGCATCGCGAGGCCCGTATCGCGCATGGCGTGCGCCAGCCGCTTCTGAAAGGCATGGAGCGCGGGCAGCGGCTCGCTCGGGCGCAGCGCAACCGAGGAATCACTGGCCACCGCCAGATCGAGGATCAGCCGGAACGCGTCGACCGGCAGCGTGTCGCCGGCAGCGATCATCCGGTCGGCCTGTGCCTGCGGGAAGGTCGCGTAATCCGCCAGGATCGCAGTGGTGACGTGGAAATGCCGGCACCGGATGCGGCGGCCAGGACCGAATCTGCCCTGCTCCTCAGCGATATGGCCGACCGCGCCGGCCGGCGGACGAAAGGCGAAGAACAGGCGGTGCAGCGGCGGGTGCAGCATGGGCACGACTCGAATCGGCTGACGATGTTCCCATAATGTTCCGATGGACACGCCGAGTCGAGTCACCCGCCGTCGCGCCGGCACGTTGACTTCGGGCGCCAATCGGCGACGATCCGAGCGCAACGACGGGGGGCGGGGATGGACGTCAGGCGACTGCAGCAGCGGCTGGCCGATGCGGGTTTCTATCACAAGGCGATCGACGGCGGACTCGGGCCGAACAGCTATGCCGCGCTGTTCAGCTATATGGCTCGGCGGGACCTTGGCGCGCTCGGGCTCGCGATCGGCACCGGGTGCGCCGCCACGCTTGCCGGGGCGGGGATCACGACCGAGCTGCGGCTGGCGCATTTCCTTGCCCAGACCGCGACCGAGACCCAGGGCTACAAGGGGCTGGAGGAGAATCTGAGTTACAGCGCGACCGGCCTGATGGCGACCTGGCCAGGGACCTTTCCCACCGAGAAGGCGACCAGGGGCTATGTGATGAACCCGGAGGCGCTCGCCCTGAAGGTCTATAGCGGACGCATGGGCAACGGCGCGGCGGCAAGCGGGGACGGCTGGGACTTTCGCGGGCGCGGGCTGATCCAGCTGACCGGCCGCAACAATTATACGGCGCGCGAAGCCGAGTCGGGCGTGCCGCTGCTGACCATGCCCGACCTGGCCGCCGATCCGGGCATGTCGGTGCGGCTCGCCTGCCTCTACTGGACGTCGCGCGCGATCAATGTCGCGGCGGACGCCGACGACCTCGCCAAGGTGCGCAAGCTCGTCAATGGCGGCAGCAACGGGCTGGCCGATGCGAAAATCCATCTTGCCCGGGCGAAGAAGCTGCTGCTGTAGCGACGCGCGGGGCGCGACCGGCGCCCGGCAGCCGATCGGGCACAGCGCGGGAGAGCAGGCATGAGCGGGGTCAGCCACGGCGCATTCCACCATATCGACCTGAACGTCAGCGACCTGGCGGCGTCCCGGGCGGTCTATGGCCCGGTGCTCGCGTTCCTGGGCTACACCATGGTCAAGGACAAGCCGGAAGGATGCGAATGGGATCTGGGCCCCGAGGGGCGCGGCGCCTCGCTGGGCCTCAGGCAGTGCGACCCGGCGCTCGCGGGCCATGCCCATGCGCGCTATGCGCCCGGCCTGCACCATCTCGCCTGGCGCGCGGCGAGCCGCGCCGAGGTGGACGATCTGCACCGGCTGCTGATCGCGCACGGCATCACGGTGCTCGATCCGCCCGCATCCTATCCCGACTATTCGGGCGATTATTATGCCGTCTTCTTCGAGGATCCGGACGGGATGAAGCTCGAGCTGGTCCATGCGCCGGGCTGGATCTGAGCGCGGCGCCGGCGACCGGCGCTCAGCGCTGGTCGGCGAACTCGATGAGATCCCAGAGATTGCCGTAGAGATCAGCGAACACGGCGACCGTCCCATAGGGCTCGACGCTGGGCGCGCGGACGAAGCGGATGCCCTTTGCGCGCATCGCGGCGTGATCGCGCGCGATATCGTCCGTGGCAAGGAACAGGAAGACGCGCCCGCCGGCCTGGTTGCCGATGAACGCCGCCTGTTCCGGCGTGGCGGCACGGGCGAGCAGGATCGTGGTCGCGCCCGGCGCCGCGCCGGGCGGCGCGACCAGGACCCAGCGCTTGTCCTGCGCAGGCTGATAGCTGTCCTCGACCAGCGTGAAGCCGAGCGTGCCGACATAGAAGGCAAGCGCCTCGTCATAATCGCGAACGACCAGGGCGATATGGGCAAGCGACTGGCGCATGCCGCTGCCTTAGCATGGCCGCGCCCGGGCATGGATGCCGAAATGGTGCGAGAAGCACGCGACAGGGGGAATGCGACGCGTTAAATCGCTGAATAGGGGGAGAAGAATCATGACCCGTCGTCCGCTTACCGCGATCCTCAGCCTGTCGTTCCTGCTCTCGGCCTGTGGCGGGGGCGGCCAAAGCCTCGGCTCGAGCGGCTCGGGCGGAACGCCGTCCCCGAGCCCGGCCCCGACCGGCACCTGCTCGCTGCGCAACCGGCAGGACTGGGCCGCGGCGCAGCTGCGCGAATGGTATCTCTATCCCGAGACGCTGCCGGCCAGCCTCGACCCGACGCCCTATGCCACGGTCGAGGATTATATCGACGCGCTGACCGCGACCGCGCGCAGCCAGCGGCGCGACCGCTATTTCACCTACCTGACCTCGATCGCCGCCGAGAATGCCTATTACGCGTCCGGATCGAGCGCGAGCTTCGGCATCCGGCTGGGGATCGACTCGGCGCAGCGCATCTATGTGATCGAGGCCTTCGAAGGCGGCGCAGCACTGGCGGCCGGGATCGACCGCGGCACCGAGATCGTCGCGATCGGGACCAGCGCCGCCACGCTGCGCACGGTGAGCGCGATCATCGCCAGCGAGGGGACGCAGGGGGTGAGCGACGCGCTCGGGCCCGACACGGCCGGCACCAGCCGGGTGCTGCGCATCACCAATGCGAGCGGCACCCATGACGTGACCGTGACCAAGACGGCGTTCGACCTGCCGCCGGTTTCGACCCGCTATGGGGCGCGGATCATCAACGATGGCGGCCACCAGATCGGCTATGTCAACCTGCGCACCTTCATCTCGACCGCCGACCCGGCGCTGCGCAGCGCCTTCGCCTCGTTCCGATCGGCCGGCATCACCGAAGTGATCGTCGACCTGCGCTACAATGGCGGCGGGCTGATCTCGGTGGCGGAGACGCTGAGCGACCTGCTCGGGCGCAACCGCGCCGGCAGCGACGTGGTGGACTATACGACCTTCCGGTCCGAGAAATCGTCCAACAACACGACCAGGCTGTTCCAGACGCAGGCCGAGGCGGTGGCACCGACGCGCATCGCGTTCATCGGCACGGGCGGCACTGCCTCGGCCAGCGAACTCGTGATCAACGCCTTCACCCCCTATCTCCACACCAGCAGCGCGCTGATCGGCGCCAATACCTATGGCAAGCCGGTCGGCCAGATCGCGATCGACCGCAGCGAATGCGACGACCGGTTCCGCATCATCGCCTTCGCCGTGCAGAACAGCGCGCACCAGGGCGCCTATTATGACGGGCTCGCCGCGACGATGGAGGCGACCTGCCAGGCGAACGACGATATTTCCCACCCGCTGGGCGATCCGCTCGAGGCGTCGACCCGGTCGGCGCTCGACTTCCTCGAGGGCAAGAGCTGCGCCCCGATCACCGGCGCGCTCGCCGCGCTCTCGGTGGGCGCGAAGAGCAGCAAGCGCGACCTGCTGACCCCGGACAGGCCGAGCGTGGCGCAGCGCGAAGTGCCTGGCCTCTTCTGACGCGCCGCGCCGCGACCCGCGCACCCGGCCGGCCGCAGCGGAATCAGCCGGCCTGTGCACATTTACGCATGAATATGCCGCATCGGACCGCAAAATCGCGATGGACCGACGGGAATCCGCTTGCATGATCTGGTACCAAAATGGATGATTTGTCGTGTCATCAGTGCCGCCAAGTGATTCCGGCGATGCGATGACCGATCATATCGGGTGTAACCAGGGAAGAGGCAGCATCATCGCCGGCTTTCCAAGGCAGCCTCTGGTTTCGAGGCGGCGCGTAACGACGAACTGAGTGAAGCAGCTGGATCGCCAAGAACAGAGGCCAGATCAGGCCCGGCATCTTTCGGAGAGGTTGTACGGGGGGAGTGATATCCTTGACCCGGTTCATGCGGATCTTCCACGCGGGCGATGTCGCCACCGCGGGAAGACGGCCGGACCGGGTCCGCACGGCCAACAATGCTCTTCGAGGAACGAGATCATGCAGCGACGACCCGAAATGTGCATCGTCAACCTCGAGCTAGTGGAGGACCTGGAATCGCTGGTCGGCTCGCAGGCCGAAGTGATGCAGCGGCTCGGCATCAGCTGGAACAGCTGGATCAAGATCGTCGCCGGCCTGCCCGTCCGCAAATCGGTCGGCCAGCGGCTGCGGGACCGGATCCTCGCCCAGGCGGCCGCGCTCGAGGGGCTGAAGAGCAAGTTCCCCTGCCCCCAGGCGGCCGACGGAATCAACCGCGCGGCGCTCGAAAACGCCTTCATGTTCCCGGCAGCCCGGGATGCAGCGGCGCCGACGACGATCGGCGGCCACGGCCTGCGCTCGGTGCGCCAGGCGCGATCCTTCCGCGCGTGCGACGAGGCGCTGGGCTGAACCGGCCGCCCGGCCGGCCCGGTCAGGCGCCGCCGACCGGCCGCCGGACCGCGCGATAGCCGGCGATGGCAAAGGCGATCAGGACCAGACCCTGGGTGACGGCAAAGGGCGGCTCGGACCCGGTCGGCGCGAAGGCGTTGAGGAACGGCACCTTCTGGAACAGCTGCACGACCAGGACGAAGACGTTGAGGTAGAGCGCGATCACCGCCGTGACGGTGTAGACCGGCCGCCAGATTCCCGCGCGCCGGAAGCCGTACAACGCCAGCAGCGCGACCGCGAGATCGACCAGCGAAATGGCGCCGACGATGTGCGGCGGGCCAATCATCTTCGAATGGAAGAAGAAGCCGGTGACGCTGGTGAGGATGGTGAAGACCAGGAACAGCAGGTTCATCATGTTCATCCAGCGCCCGCCGAGATAGGCGGCGAGGAAGACCAGGCCGGCCGCGATGCCGATCAGGCTGATGATGACGTGAAGCTGGGTGAACGCCGCTACCGAAAGGCCGAGAATCATGCGTAATCTCCCCCCGAAGAGACGCATATCCTACCGCAGGATCTCGGATGGGCCTAGGGACTTCGTGACGGCAGCGTAACGCTCGGCCGGCCGGCGCCCGGCCGCGCTGCCCGCGATGGCGGGCCACTGGCGGGCCCGGCCCGAAGGATGCGGCGACATTCCCCATCGGGAAAGCGATACGCCACCGTACGCAGCGGTTGAATCGACGCGCGGACCGGCGGCCGCGCTGCCTAAAATGTCAGGGGGGTTGCTGACATTTTAGAGACCTGTACAGAATGCTGTACAATGTTTGACGGGAGAGCCGACGGCATGCGAACGATCAGCTTTACGGCGGCCCGGGCCACCCTGAAGTCAGTGATCGACCGGGTGGTGGAGGATCGCGCGCCCGTGGCGATCGTGCGGCAGGCAGCCGAGGGCGTGGTGATGGTATCGGCGAGCGAATGGGCGGCGATCGAGGAGACGCTTCACCTGCTGCAGGCGCCGCGCAATGCAGCGCGGCTGATGGAGAGCATCGCCGAATGCGACTCGGGCCCGCCCCTTGAGGAGCAGGAGCCATGAGCATCGCCTTTTCCACTCATGCCGGCGCCGACTATCGGGCCTGGACGGCAGCGGACCCGGCCATGGCGGCGCGGATCGAGGCGCTGCTCGTCGAGATCCTGTATGATCCGTTCCGGGGCGCGGGCAAGCCCGAAGCGTTGCGCGGGGTGCTGAGCGGCTGGTGGTCGCGGCGGATCGGGCGCGAGCACCGGCTGGTATACCGGGTGACGGGCAGTGGCGACGCGCGGACGCTGGAGATCGCGCAGTGCCGGTATCATTATTGAGGGGGCCGCTGCCTGCCCTCAGGAACGCAGCCCCGGCGGGCGCCTATCCTTGACCTGCCGAAATCGCGGCCCGCTGCGGTCGCCCCGGGCCTGAACCGTCACGCCGTCGCCGCGGCGGGACGATCCGCGAGGAGCAGGCCGCCCAGCACGATCGCGACGAGCAGGAGGCCGGGCACGTCGCCCAGCAGATGCCCGGCATGGGCCGGATGGCCGAGCGCCTGCACCGCCATGATGGCGGCATGGACGAGGCTGGACCACACGGTGAACCAGATCAGCGAGCGGTTCGCGGCGGGATCGCGCGCGGCAAGGAGCAGGAACACGCCAAGCGTCGCATAGATGCCGACGATCATCATGAAATAGTGCGAAGATGTGGGCGGCCCCTCGTGCCATGTCCATCCCGATGGCCAGAAGATCGCGAGCGGGTAAAGGAGGCAGAAGGTGATCCCGAACAAGATCAATGCTGCCCTGAGCAGCGTGGAACGTTGCGGCACGGCCAGGTCCTTTCTCCGGGAGTCCTTGCGAGGATGCCGCGATGCTATACCGGGATAGAAGGGCAGGCAATGCGGCGTGCCGGGGGCAGGCAAAATTGCCCTGGTGGACTCGAACCACCGACGCGGGGACCTTCAATCCACCGCTCTACCGGTGAGCTACTCCGGCGTTTTCACGATCTGCTCATGTATCGAGCGTGATGTCGTCCCATGCCTGACCCTGATAGCCGATCAGCCAGTTGAGCGCGTGATGGCGCTCCATGGCGACGTCGTTGCTCAGCCCTGCCGGCGGCCCCTTGCCGTTGACTTCGGCATCGACGAGCGCCCAGCGATAGCGGTAGATCAAATCGGCCTGGTCCAGGATCGCGGACATCGGCCGGAGCTTCACCCTGGCGAGCAGTTGCTCTCGGCTATTGTCGCGCAACAGGACGACGAGCGGCCCGGTGTCGCATTGCTCTCGCGGCGGCCCGAGATCGTCGACCAGCCCGAGCGACCAGAGCAGGGCGTCGGCAGCTTCAAAGCGCCACGAGAATTTGTATCGCTCCTTGTCGCTCGGCACAGGGTCCGCGATGAAGGCCCTCTCTTCCGGGGTGAGGGCTGAGGCCAGATCAAATTTCCGGACGATGGCATCGACCTCAGCCCGCTCGGCCCCTTCCGCTTTCACGGCGACGGCGAGGGTTGCGAGGGTGCGCATCAAGACCTTGTCGGCCGCGCGCTGCTTCACCTCTGCCTCGGATTCGATCACGGGGAGCCATTTGTTCACCGGAACGCTCTGGGCTTCCAAGACAGCATTCGACCGGGCGCGGCGTGCGACTGCGTCTTGCGGGAGATTGGGGTAGCGCTGTTCGAAGCTCTGCTCGGGTGCCGCTTTTGATTGGGGTACGAGGCGCGCCCCGCCGCTGATCGGTGCGGTTGCGAGGGCGGCCAGCATCAGCAGCAGTTTCATTGTGCCCCCCGACGGTGATTCTGGGGAGGGTATTCCTCGGGAACGCTTGCTGGGCAACCGCCTTGTATCGGAATCTTCGGCGGCGAAGCGGTCCCTTGCTATCCCAGTTTTAGTATGGCGTCCCCAAACCGCTATCCGGCAAGGGGCTCCCGCTTATCGCGTCAATGCCCCTTCGGCGTGCGGCCCAGTCGAGCCGCCGAGGCCAGCGCCATCGTGCGATCGAGCTTGCTCCACACGCGGACCCGCCAGCGCGTGCGATCGGTGAGGGTGAGGTCGATCTCATAGTTCATTCCCGCCACGACCTGCTGCCGGGCGGCGTCGATCCGCTTGAGCCGGGCGTGCCGTTGCGGGAGGCGCGGGACGGCGAAGGCTGCGGCGGCGCGCACCTCCGGCGTGATCGCCGTCTCACCCCAGCCGCCGACCATGGACGGCTGGCTGTGGTGCGACTGGGCCCGGGCCGGGGCGGCAGCGACAAGAGCTGCGGCGACGAGGGCCAGCGCGGCAGGGATCGCCCCGATGGCGATCACTCCGCCGCCGGCAGGTAAATCTCCCCGCCCTTCTCGCGGAATTTCTCGCTCATCTCCTCCATGCCCTTCTCGGCATCGGCGGTCGAAACCGGATTCGCGAACAGCGAGCGGGCCGCATCCCCGTCCGACGGCGCATCCGCCGCGATGAAGGTATCCGCCGGCGCATTCTGCTTCGCCGCGAAGTCGCGCACTTCCTGCGTAATCTTCATCGAGCAGAATTTCGGGCCGCACATCGAGCAGAAATGCGCGGTCTTCGCGCCTTCCGCGGGAAGCGTCTCGTCATGATATTGCTCGGCGGTATCCGGATCGAGGCTGAGGTTGAACTGGTCGCGCCAGCGGAACTCGAAGCGCGCGCGGCTCACTGCGTCGTCGCGCATCTTCGCCGCCGGGTGGCCCTTGGCGAGATCGGCGGCATGGGCGGCGAGATTGTAGGTGACCACACCCACCTTCACATCGTCGCGGTCGGGGAGGCCGAGATGCTCCTTGGGCGTGACGTAGCAAAGCATCGCGGTGCCGTACCAGCCGATCATCGCGGCGCCGATGCCGCTGGTGATATGGTCGTACCCCGGCGCGATATCGGTGGTGAGCGGCCCGAGCGTGTAGAAGGGCGCCTCGCCGCAGACCTGGAGCTGCTTTTCCATATTCTCCTTGATCTTGTGCATCGGCACATGGCCGGGGCCCTCGATCATCACCTGGCAGTCGTGTTCCCAGGCGATTTCCGCCAGCTCGCCCAGCGTGCGCAGTTCGGCAAACTGGGCCTCGTCATTGGCATCCGCCAGCGCGCCCGGGCGCAGTCCATCGCCCAGCGAGAAG
>CAISGR010000166.1 GCA_903884945.1 uncultured bacterium | reverse complement strand
TCCTGGTTGAGCCGCGACGAGAAGCCGCCGCCGAGCACGGTGTTGGCGACGCTCGCCGGGTAGAAGGCCGGATCGCGCCGCGCGATGCCGGGGCGGGCGACGACGACACCGGCCTGCCCCGCACCGGGCATATCGACCACGATCACGCGGGGTGCGGGGTAAGCGGGCGGGCTGCCGGCCTCGGCGGCGGCCGGGGCGGAATCTGGCTTCCAGTTCCCGAACCCGCGCTCGGCGAGCGATTTCGCCGCGGTGGCGGTGATGTCGCCGACCAGGATGAGCGTGGCGCCGCCCGGGCGCCAGGTGCCGGCATAGGCAGCGCGCAGGTCGGCCTGGGTGATCGCCTTGAGCGAGGCGGGCGTGCCGGACAGCACATGCGCATAGGGCAGGTTGCCGAACACCGCCCGGCCCGCGACGAGGCCGGCGAGCTGCGCCGGGTTCTTGAGCGCGACGGTTACGCCGTCGATCGCCTGGGCGCGGGCGCGCTCAAGCTCGTCAGCGGCGAAGGCCGGATTGCGCGCGACATCGGCGAGGATCGCGAGGGCGGGCGCCGCCTGGTCCGACTTCACGGTGACTGAAACCGATGCCCCGTCCCAATCGGCATCACTGCTGATCGATCCGCCGAGCGCCTCGATCTCGGCTGCGATCTGCGTCGCGGAACGGGTCTTCGTGCCCTTCGTCATCAGGTCGGCGGTGAGGCTGGCGCGGCCCGCCCGGTCCGCGGGATCGGCCGCGCCGCCGCCCGCCGCGGCGAGGGTGGCGGTGAGCAGCGGCAGGCCGTGCTTCTCGACGGTGATCACGCGCAGGCCATTGGCGAGCGTGAATTCCTGCGGCGCCGGAATGGCGGGCGACACGGCGGGGCCGGCGGGCGGCGGCACGAGGCGCTCGGCGGCGGATGCCGGCGTTACCAGCGGGATATCGGCCGGCGCGACCAGGGGCGTGACCTGGACGGTCGCGGCGACCGTCACGGTATCGCCCCTGGCGCCTGCCGGGGCGCTTTCGGCCGGGAGATAGTGGATCGCGGCCGACCGTTCGTCGCGCAGATATTTGCGGGCCACGCGCTGCAGGTCGGCAGCGGTGACCTTCGCGATCTCGGCGAGCTGGCGGTCGGAGGCACGGGGATCGCCGTCGATAATCACCGCTGCGGCGAGCGTCGAGGCCTTGCCCTCAGCGGTCTCGCGGGACCTGAGCGCGCCGGTCAGGATCTCGTTCTTGGCCTCGGCGAGTTCCGCCGCGTTGACGGGCGCGTCGCGTAGCCGGCCGATCTCGCGACGCAGCGCCTTCTCGCCGTCGGCGGCGGTCTTGCCGCCGGCCATGATCGCGATGACGCCGAGATTGCCCGGCCCCTGCTTGGTATCCAGATAGGTCTCGGCGGTCTGGGCGAGCTGGTCGCGATAGACCAGCGTCTCGTAGAGTCGTGAGCTTTCGCCCTGCGACAGGACGGCGTTGAGCACGCTCAGCGCCGGGCTGTCCGGATCATTGTCGGGCGGGAGCGGATAGCTGATCGCGACGGCGGGCAGCGGCGTGTTCGGTTCATAGACGGTGTAGTGGGTCGCCCTGGTGTGTTCCGGCTCGGCCACCGTTACGCGCGGGATCGGGCGATCGGGCTTGCTGATCCCGGCGAAATACTGGTCGACCCAGGCATCGAGCTGGCGGGCGACGAAATTGCCCGAGACCACGAGGATCGCATTGTCCGGCCGATAATAGGTCGCATGGAAGGCGCGGACATCGTCGATCGTCGCGCTTTCGAGATTCTCGATGCTGCCGATCGTCGAGCGGGCATAGGGATGCCGGGTATAGGACATGGCCGGGAAGTAGATCGAGAAGAGCTTGCCATAGGGGCGCGCGAGCGTGCTCTGGCGCAGTTCCTCCTTCACCACGTCGCGCTCGGAAGCGAAGCTTCCGGGCTCGACCACCAGGCTCGCCATGCGGTCCGCCTCGGCGAACAGCAGCCGCTGGAGATGGTTGGCGGGAACGACCTCGAAATAATTGGTATAGTCGTCATTGGTGGAGGCATTGTTGTAGCCGCCGACATCCTCGGTGAGCCGGTCCATCTGTTCCGAAACGAGGTTGCGCGTCGCCTTGAACATCAGGTGCTCGAACATATGGGCGAAGCCCGAGCGACCGGCAGGATCGTCCTTCGAGCCGACATCGTACCAGACCTGCACTGCGACGTTCGACGTGCCGGTGTCGCGGATCGCATAGACACGCAGGCCGTTGGCGAGCGTGCGTTCCGTGAAATCGAGCGGCTTGACCGCGGCGGCGGGCGCGGGCGCCCGTTGCGCCTGGGCAGCGAGCGGGAGCAGGGCGGCGCCGAGCAACAGGGCGGCACGGTAAAGACGCATGAAGCACTCCGGGAGCGGGAAGGAATGATGCGAGGGTGTCGCCCCGGCGATGCGGTGTGTCAATCGGACGCGGACCGGCGCTGCGTCCCCGGGGCGAACCTGTACCGGGCAATACAGCGGCGTTCAGGAACGCTATCGCTCGCGACGCGTATGGAGGGCCTGGCCCGATATCCGGGCGGAAGGACTTATCATGAAGATCGCACGCATGCTCGCCGCCGCCAGCCTGGTGGTCGCCTCACTCGGTGTGACGACGGCCGCCAGCGCCCAGAGCTATAATGGTGGCGCCGACCGCGCCCAGAGCCGGGATCACCGCGGGGACGGCGACCGTCGCGACGTGCGCGGCGATCGGAACGACCGGCACGACCGCGCCGACCGCCGCGCCGACCGCCGGGGCGACCGCCGGGACGATCGCGGGCGCCACTACGGCTCGGATCGCGGCCGTCACTATGGCTGGGATCGCAACCACCGCCGTTGCCATGTCGAATGGCGCCATCACCGCAAGGTGCGCATCTGCCGCTGATCGCGGGTAAACGGGCAGGGGCGGCGACCGCATATGGTCGCCGCCCTTGCCATGTCAGCGGCAGCGCGGTGGGGCGCCCTTCCACGGCGCGGTCGATGTCGCTTTCTCCAGAAGCGCTTTGGGACGGCTGCGGCGCTGCGGCCGGACGGCGCGCAGCCGAACGCGGCGTCGTGGTCCAGCCGTATCGAGCAGACATTCGCGCAGCACGCCCTGACCGACCAGGCCGGCCGCGCCGAAAAGGGGGGCGTTCATGGCAGGCCCGGCAGGCCGCCCGGGGCCGCGACGGTCGGACGGCTTCCCGTCGACCACGGCGCCATGATTTCGGCGTGCTGCAACATTGGGACATGCGGTCGCAACATCCCGCGGCCAGAGGAGCGTCAGCCATTGCTCCCCCTGGGCAATGGCGGGCCGGGTGCCCCCTCGCGCCCGGCTCCTCCTCCCTGAACTACGGGGCAGCTCCGGCTGCCCCGATTTTTCCGGATGTTCCGTATGGCAACTTCCCTGAAATCGGCCCGGCAAGGCGAAGGCGATCCCCTGGATGATTGCGCCAGGGGCCGGCACCGTGTCGGCGTGCAGCGGATCGACCCGAACGATCGCGACATCCGGCACTCCACCTGCCGCGTGTGCGGATGCGAACTCGCCTATTCGCGCCTGTTCCGGCGCTGGTCGATCTGCGGGAAGCTCGGCTAGGGCCGGGCGGGTCCGACTTTCACCGGCTCCGCAGCGGACCGGGCGATGGCGGGAGCGGCGGCTGCGGGAGTTCGGGCGGCGACGGGGGAGGTGGCTGCGGCGGGGGTGGCTGCGGCGGCTGCGGCAGCTGAGCGGGCGGGCGCTCAAGGCGGGCGCACCCGTCAGGTTCCGATCGACCGGCCCTGGCGGGGAAGGGCAGCCCCGCCTTCTTCCAGCGCTACTTTTTGCGGTTGCGGTTCGCGTAGAGCAGCGCCGCCACCACCGCCGCGGAACCGATGCCCAGGCCGATGGTCGCGACGGGCCAGCGCTTCGCCTTGGCGCTATCGCCGGTCTCGGCCGCGGCCTCGCGGTGCTCCTTCGCCTCGCGCGTGGCGGCGATGATCTCGTTGGCGTCGTCTTCGGTCGTGGACAAGTTACTCTCCCTTGCGCGGGCCGGCATAATCCCGCCGGAACGCATCGGCAAACGCTGTGATCCCTCCCGCCGCGATCGCGGCGCGCAGATCGGCCATCAGCACCTGATAGAACCAGAGATTGTGCTCGGTCATCAGCATCGCGCCGAGAATCTCGCCCGCCCGGACGAGATGATGGAGATAGGCCCGGCTCCAGCCGTGGCAGACCGGGCAGGGACAGGCAGGGTCGAGCGGCCCGGTATCCTCGGCGAACCGGGCATTGCGGATGTTGATCGGGCCGGTCCGGGTGAAGGCCTGGCCGGTGCGGCCCGAGCGCGTCGGCAGCACGCAATCGAACATGTCGATGCCGCGCTCGACCGCCCCGACGATGTCGTCGGGCTTGCCCACGCCCATCAGGTAGCGCGGCTTGTCGGCGGGCAGCTGGCCTGGGGCGAAATCGAGGCAGCCGAACATTGCCTCCTGCCCCTCGCCGACCGCGAGGCCGCCCACCGCATAGCCGTCGAAACCGATCTCGGTGAGCGCGGCGGCGCTGTCGCCGCGCAGCGTCTGGTCGAGCGCGCCCTGCTGGATGCCGAAGATCGCCGCGCCCTCGGCATGCGCGCCGCCGCTGTCGAAGGCAGCGCGGCTGCGCTTCGCCCAGCGCATCGAGCGCGCCATGGCGGCGGCCTGGACCTCGGGGGTCGAGGTGGTCGGCACCAGCTCGTCGAACGCCATGACGATGTCCGAGCCGAGCAGGCGCTGGATCTCGATCGAGCGCTCGGGCGACAGCGTATGGCGCGAGCCGTCGAGATGGCTCTTGAAGGTCACGCCGTCCTCGGAGCGGGTGGTGAGGTCGCTGAGGCTCATCACCTGATAGCCGCCCGAGTCGGTCAGGATCGGGCGGTCCCAGCCCATGAAGGCGTGCAGCCCGCCGAGCCGCGCGACGCGCTCGGCGCCGGGACGGAGCATCAGGTGATAGGTGTTGCCGAGGATGATGTCGGCGCCGCTTGCGCGCACGTCGGCCGGCTTCACTGCCTTGACGGTGGCGGCGGTGCCGACCGGCATGAAGGCGGGCGTGCGGATCGTGCCGCGGCGCATCGCGATCTCGCCGGTACGGGCCTTGCCGTCGGTGGCGTGGATGGTGAAGTCGAAGCGGGGAGGCATGGCCTGCCCCTAGCCCCGGGGATCGGTCGCTGTCGACACGCATCGCGTCGGCGGCCTAGACGTTGACGCATCATGGCGGACGACAGGGACGAGCAGTTGCGCGAGATGGCGCTGCATCGCGGGCTGAGGCTGAAGAAGTCGCGGCGGCGCAAGCCCGGCGGCGATTTCGGGCGCTACGGGCTGGTGGACGCGGCGGGCACCGCAGTGCTCGGGATCGGCGCGCAGGGGCTCGAGGCGCGCGCGGAGGAGATCGAGGATTATCTGCGCGAGGCCATGCGGGCGACATGGAAAAGTTCCGCCGGCAGCGTGAAGCCGCGGAAGAAGGTGCCGGCGGCGCCGGAACCGGAGCCGGAGCCGGAGCCGGAGGAGGAACCGGCGCCACCGCCCAAACCGAAACCGAAGGCGCCCAGGGCCAGGCCGAAGCCGAAATTCAGGATCGCCGTCAGCAACCTGTTCGCCAGGCTGCCGGCGGCGCGCAGGGCCGAGGCCTTCACTGCCCTGCTCGAGCGACCGGGGGTGCGGATCGAGCGGATCGTCTCGCGCGGCCAGGCGACGCCCCGGGACGAGCCGATGGTGCAGGAGCAGGACGAATGGGTCGCGCTGCTCGCCGGCGAGGCGGGGATCAGGATCGAGGATTCAGCGACCGTGACCCTCCGCCCCGGCGACTGGATCGCGATTGCCGGCGGGCAACGGCACTGGGTGACGCATACGGCCGCGGACGAGCCGACCATATGGCTGGCGGTACATCTCGGATAGCGATCACGCCGTCAGGCTGAGTTCCCAGATCTCGCCCTGTTCGGGTTGGCCGAAGCTATGGTGAACCTCGGTCGAGACGATGGCGAAGCCCGCGCCCGCGTAGATCCGCCGCGCGCTCTCCAGCACGCTGTGCGTCCACAGGCGCAGCGTCGCATAGCCGGTCGCGCGCGCGAAGGTGACGCAACGGTTCACCAGATCGCCGCCGATCCCCATGCCGCGTGCCCAGGGCTCGACATAGAGGAGGCGCAGCTGCGCGACATTGTCGCCCGCATCCACCACGAAGATCGACCCGGCCATCGCGCCGCCGCTCTCGGCCACCCAGCATTGGTCGCGGCCCGGGCGATAGTCGCGCAGGAAACGCGCGGTCACGTCGCAGAGCAGCACTTCCATCGGCATCGCCCAGCCATGGCTTTCGCGATAGAGGATCGCCTGGCGCGCGGCGATCAGGCCCATGTCGCCGGTGTCGAAGGTGCGCACGCTGTAGCCGGCCGCGCTCTCGGCCGAGAGCAGGCAGCGCGCCGTGTCGAGGGCGGTCCTGAGCACGCGGCGATCGGTACCGCCCAGGCGGGCGAGATGATGTTCGAGCACGGCGCGCTGGCGTTGGTCGAGATCGGCAAAGGCAGCCCGTCCCGCCTCGGTCAGCGCGATCGGGCGACGCCGTGCGTCCTCGCCGCGTCCGCGCCGGATCCAGCCCTTGCCCTCGAGCTTGCGCAGCAACCGGCTGGCATAGCCGGCATCGAGCCCGAGGATCTGCTGGAGCTCCACCGCCAGCGGCTGGTCGCGCGTTGCGATCTCGTACAGCAGGCGGGCCTCGACCAGCGACAGGTCGCTGCCGAGGAAGCGGGCGTCGAGCGCCCCGGAGAAGCGCGTATAGAAGCGGTTGAAGGCGCGGAGCGCGAGAAGCGTCGAATCCATTGCATCAGGATGTGGGCATTAGTTGACAAAGGCAAGTAAATGTCAGGCCGGGGCGAAGCGCTCGATCAGCTCCTGGAACAGGTGCTCGGCGGCGGGGCGTAGGGCGGGATCGGCAGGCTCCGTGGCGATCCCTTCCGCCAGCGCATATTCCGCTTCCGCGAAGGCAGCGATTCCGGGTGGCATGGGCGCGTGGGCGAGCTCGCGCGTCTCGGCCTTGCGGGCGAGAAGCGCGGCGATCGTTGCCGCCACCGGTGCGGGCGGATCGCCCTGGGCGATCAGCGTCGGGAAATGCATCGGCGGTGCGAGGCCCGGATGCAGCCGCATCCGGCGCAGCACGGCCGCGGGCCGGAGAATGTAGAAGAGCCGCTTGATCGCGATGCCGTCGGCCTCGCCGGCGCGCTTCCATTGCTGGCGGCCGAGATGGAGATAGTGACGGCGGACCAGCGGCAAGGGGGCGTGCCGGTCGGCGAAGGCCGACAGGGCAGCGCGAAAATCGGGATCGCCGCGATAGACGATCGGCGAGCGCAGTCACTCGATCACGACGGCATTGCCCTTCACCAGCAGGCGCAGCGCCTTGGCCACGTCCCAGCCGTTCACGTCGAGCAGGCCGTCGAGCGGCGTCTCGATCACGTCGCGGTGCGGCCACAGCGCGAGATAGTCGCGCCGACGCCGGACATAGAGGAAGCGACAGTCATAATCGCTGTCGGGGGAGGCGAAGCCCCAGGCGCGGCTGCCGCTTTCGATCGCGAGCGGCATGGCGACACGCTCGTCGCGGACGACCAGGTCGAGGCGTTCGTCGATCGCTGCCACGGTGGCAGCGTCGAAATCGGCGGGGATCGACCGCATCAGGCCCGGCGCTGCCGGTCCTGCCGGTCGGAGCCGAGCGATTCGCCGAGCAGCAATTGCGCCACCTGCTCGGTGCTCTCGAACAGGAAATCCGGCGCGGCGTGAGTGAGCGCCTCGCGATTGGCATAGCCCCACAGCACGCCCGCCGCCGTGACGCCCGCCTTGCGCGCGGCGGCGATGTCGCGGGTCTCGTCGCCGATCGCGATCGCCTCGCGCGGGGCGACGCCGGCGCGGCGGAGGACGCGCCGATACCGCGGGGCCTTGCCGAACAGGGAGGTGCCGCACTCGAACCAGTCGATCCGCGCGACGATGTCCGCGCCGAGGATGGCGCGGGCATTGGCTTCGGAATTCGAGGTGACGAGCGCGAGGCGGATGCCGCGCAGGGCCAGCTTCTCGATCAGCCTGCCCACCCCGTCGAACAGGGCGATGCGATCGGTCTGCTGCGCCAGCAGGGCGTGGACATAGCGTCCGATCGCCGGCAGCTTCCAGCGCGGGATGCCGAGATAGCGGATCACCTCGCGCGTGGTGCGGCCGCGGAGCATCTCGACCTCGTGCGGGGCGACGGTCCGGAAGCCGAAACGCGCGGCAAGCCGGTCGGCGATCGACAGGAACCAGTCGCCGCTGTCGGCCAGCGTGCCGTCGAAATCGAAGATCACCAGCCGATAGCGCGGCGCCACCGGCCCCGCGCCGCCCCCCTGCTCGGCAAGGCCGGACAGCGCGGTCATCGCTTCACTTCTTGGCGCCGCGGCGTCGCCCGTCCTGCGGGCGATCCTCGAGGCCGGTCTTGATGGTGAGCAGTTCGGCGCGGGTCACGACCCCGTCCTTGTCCTTGTCGTAGCGCGCGAAGAGCGCGGCGAACTGGGCTTCGAGTTCGGCCAGCGTGATGCGATTGTCGCCATCGGTATCGACGGTGAAGGGGCTCGGCAGGGCATTGGCGTCGCCCAGCCATTTGCGCGCCCAGTCGCCATAGCCGATATAGCCGATCGATCCCGTGCCCGCCGTGTCGATGCTGGCGAAGCTGTGCTTCACACAGGCCTCCAGCTCGGCCCGCGTCACGCGGGCGTCGCCATCGGAGTCGCAGGCGGCGATCATCATCGCGACCGGTTCGGCGATGATCGTGGGCACCGGCTGGCCGCTCGGTGGCTGGCCGGTCCTGGTGCCGAGGGAGACGGGAATCCGCTGATTCACATCCTGCGCTGCGGCGGGGGCGGCAATGGCCAGGGCGGCAAGCGCGGCGGCGAGGATCGACATGCGCATCTCGGGGCCTTTCGGGGAATCAGCTCGCGTCGCCATCACCCTGGCGACGATAGCCGCTTTTCGCTGCGTGGCGATAGCCGTTGCGCAGGCGTTCGCCGACCGGCAGGCATTTCAGCAAGATCGGTCGGGCAGCGGGCGGAATGGGCCTCTAGAGCGACGGTGCCACGGAGGACGCAATGACGAAGACGGCGCCCGAACGCTTCCACGCCCGGTTCCAGCGCGTGCTGGACCATATCGACCGCAATCTCGATGGGGATCTCGGGCTCGAGGCGCTGAGCCGGGTCGCCGCCTTCTCGAAGCACCACTTCCACCGGCAGTTCACGGCGCTCTTCGGCGTGCCTGTCCATCGCTATGTCCAGCTCGTCCGCATGAAGCGCGCTTCATACCGGCTGGCCTTCCGGCGCGAGGACAGTATCACCGAGATCGCGATGGATGCCGGCTATGATGCCCCCGAAGCCTTTGGCCGCGCCTTCAGACAGCGCATCGGCCAGGCGCCGACGGACTTCCGGAAGACGCCCGACTGGGTGCCGTGGCGTACCGCCCTCGGGCCTCTCACCGGAGCCAGAACCATGCAGAACCAGAACAGCTTTGATCCCGACGACGTCGCCATCGTCGATTTTCCCGCGACCGCGGTGGCATTGATGGAGCATCGCGGCGATCCCGCCGCGCTCGGCGACACGATCCGCCGCTTCATCGACTGGCGCAAGCGCACCGGCATCCGCGCGGCGAGCAGCGCGACCTATACCGTGTTCCACACCGATCCGGACACGGTGCCGGCCGCAGACTATCATATCGACCTGTGCGCCGCGACGGCGCGGCCCGTGGCCGGCGGCGCGGGGGTGACGGAAGGGCTGATCCCCGCCGGGCGCTGCGCCGTCCTGCGCGTCACCGGGTCCAGCGACGATCTCCGCCCGGCGGCGACATTCCTCTATCGCGACTGGTTGCCCGAAAGCGGCGAGGAGGTGCGCGACTTCCCGCTCTATGCCCAGCGCGTGCGCTTCTTTCCCGACGTGCCGGAGCATGAGGCAGTGACTGACCTCTTCCTGCCGCTGCAATGAGGACAGGGATCGGCGCTCTGGCTCGCACCGGGCAGGATTGACGACCGGCCCTATCCCGCCTTGCAATCAATGATATAATGTATCATTTAGCGAGCATGAGCTTATCCGACGAAATGGAGACGATGCCCCCACGGTCCGCTCGCACCGGCGCGATGCGCGACGACTGGCTCGACCGCGCCGCGCTGGGGGCGTCGCTCCTGTGCCTGGCGCATTGTCTCGCGCTCCCGCTGCTCTTTGCCGCGTTGCCCGTGCTGGCGCGGTTGTTGGCGATCCCGGAGAGCTTTCACCTCTGGGTCCTCGTCTTTGCCCTGCCGACCAGCGGCTTCGCGCTCTTCTCGGGGCGCGGCGCGCACGGGGCGCTCTGGCCGCTGGCGATGGGGATGAGCGGCCTCGGCCTGATGGCGCTCGGCGCGGCGTGGTTCGGACAGACGCCCGGCGAGACGCCGCTGACCGTCGCGGGCAGCCTGACGCTTGCGGCCGCGCACATCGCCAACTGGCGCCTGCGGCACGGCGCAAGCCGGCGAGGGCGCATCACGGCGCGGTGAGCGAATGCCTGCGTCCCTGTGGGGCGCCGGGCGTCAGACCGCGAGCAGCAGGCGCGTGGGGCTGCGGAAATTGGACGAGGGCACCCATGGCAATTGCTGCTCGGTCCGCTCGAACGCGGGGAAGCGATCGAGGAACTCCTCGAGCGCGACGCCGCACGCCATCCGCGCGATCATCGATCCGAGACAGGCGTGCACGCCGCCGCCAAAGCCGAGATGCCCCCTGGGCTTGCGGGCGATATCATAGCGGTCGGGATCCGGAAATTTCCGGTCGTCGCGGTTGGCCGAGCCATAGGCCAGCATGACGAAATCCCCGGCTTTCATCTGCTGGCCGTGCAGCGCGATATCGGTCGTGAGGCAGCGCTTGAAGCGCTGCGCCGAGGTGTTGAAGCGCAGCGATTCCTCGATCGCGTCGGGGACGAGGGCATGATCGCGGGCCAGAGCGTGCCGGGCCTCGGGGAAATCGGCGAGGTTCACGCCGAGCATCCCCAGGAACCCCGACAGCGATTCGATTCCCGCCATGATGAGCGTGGTCACGGTGAGCTGCACTTCGCGATCGAGCAGCTTTTCCCCGTCGATCTCCGCGGTGATGAAGCTCGACAGCAAATCCTCCCCCGGCGCGCGCTTGCGCTCCTGGACGAGCCGCTCGGCATAGTCGGCCATCCATTCGAAGGCGGCGATATGCTCGGGCGCCTTGCGCCGGGTGGCGGCGTCTGTCTGGACCATCAGCACCGCGCGATCGCGCACCGCCGTCCGGTCCGCCGGCGGCAGGGCGAACAGGTGGAACAGCAGGTCCACCGTCACCTTCGAGGCATAATCGCCGACGAAATCCAGGCGCTCGGCCCCGCGCAGCGGGGCGAGGTGCGACCGGCAGATGTCGCGGAAGGGCTCGACCAGATGGCCCAGCGCGCTGCGCGTCACGGCCTTCTGGATCAGCGCGCGCAGGCGATCGTGGCGGGGCGGGTCGGTCGTTCCCAGCGTCGCGCCCGCGCGGTTCGGCAGTTCGTCGATCAGGTTGCCCTTTGCCGACGAATAGAGCCGCCAGTTGGTGAGCGCCTGGAGGATGTCGTCGTAGCGCGACAGCACCCACATCCCCGCCTCCTCGCTCCAGAAGCACGGATGCTCGTCGCGCAGGACGCGATAGGCGGGGAAGGGATCCGCATCGATCCCCGGTGCATAGGGATCGAACCGGAACAGCGTCGCAACCGTCATGCCGGCTGCGCCACCTTCGCTTCCAGCACCATCGAGGCCGCCGCCGTATTGGAGATCGGGATATGATAGTTGCGGCAGATCTCCCGGGTGGCGTCACCCAGCGCGCCGCGCGCCGCGATCCAGTTGAGGATCTCGACCCCCTGGCTGCCCGCCAGTTCGACGATGTCGAGGCTGGTATAGCGCGTCAGCAGATCCGGATCCTGCGCCAGCGCATCCATGCAGAGCCGGTCGTAATCGCTGTTGATGAAGCCGGCGCGGGGGCCTTCCAGCTGGTGCGAGAGGCCGCCGGTTCCGAACACCACGATCCGGTCGTCGCTGTCCCACCGGGCCAGCGCGCGGCCGACCGCCCGGCCCAGGGCGAGGCAGCGCGCGGGGCTGGGCAGCGGATGCTGCACGGTGTTGATCGCGATCGGCACGATCCGCACCGGCCAGTCGACCGCGTCCGGCCAGCACAGCTGGATCGGGATGGTCAGCGCATGATCGACCAGCATCGACTGGCAGGTGGTGATGTCGAACTCGGCATCGACCAGCGCCTCGATCAGGTGCCAGGAAAGCGCGGGATCGCCGGCGAAGGGCTTGATGACCGGCAGGCCCCAGCCTTCGTCGGCATTGGTGTATTCGGCCGCCGCGCCGATCGCGAAGGTCGGCATCTTGTCCAGAAAGAAGTTCAGGCCGTGATCATTGTAGAAGACGACCGCCACGTCGGGCCTGGCCTCGCCGAGCCAGGCGCGCACGGCGTCGAAGCCCTGGAAGAAGGGGGCCCAATAGGGATCCTCCTGAAGGCCGCGCGCGATCGCGCCGCCGATCGCGGGAACATGGCTCGCGAAGATGCCGCCGAGGACTTCAGCCATGACGGGCGCTCCTTCCTGCATCGAGCAGGCGCTGCTTGAACGCCTCGACCGTGACGCCGGTCTGCTGCGCGCCGAGGTCCTGGACGCTGAGGCCGAGGATGCCGGCCAGCTTGGCGAGATAATAGATGTTGCCGCCCGCGCGCAGCATGGCGAGTACATCGCGGCTCGCCACCGCTTCGCGCTGCTCCCCGGTGAGGCCGAAGCGATCGCAATAGCCCTGCTCGTCGGCGAGGAAGGCGGCCCGGTTCGCGGCGTCGTTGAACGAATAGCACATCGCGTTCAGCGCAAAGCCGCGTGCGGCGGCGCCTCCGTCGAAGATGAATGTTCCCTCGATCTCTCGTCCCATCGCGCCTCTCCACGGCTTGTTCAATTCGTAATAGCCTATAACGAAAGGAACGCGCCGCTTTGACCGGGATCAAAGCGATGGCGGCAGGGCGGGATCGTCGGTGGCGGGGAATGCCGTAGGGCGCGTGGATAGACGCAGCGGTGCTGTGGGGGCAGCAGGGAAGCGTCATCGAATACGCTCCCTCACCGGCGATCTGCTCGCGCCGGCTCCGCCTCCTCGGGAGTTGGAGCCTCCGGCAAATGCGGGGCGGTTCAGCTGTAAAACAGCCGCTGGCGCCGACGCTCCCGCACCATAGAGCAGAAGTCGAACGAAGCCCCGCTACGGCACTGATGCCCCCGCGTAAGGATCGTAATTTTGGGGTGTCGGGCTAGCGGATATGCTTTGCGGCGGAGCCGGAGGAGGGATCGGGAAACTGGTCTCGGCCGCATCGATTCCCGACATTGTCGCGGTCAACCCTGCGACGATACTCGAAGCCCCAAAAATGATGAAACAACCGATTATCACGGTCGCACCATGGCGGTAGTTCATTCGCCCTGACAGCAGCATCACGCCGACGGAGGCGACCGCGATCACCGCGACTGTTGTCGCCAATGTGCCGAGCAAGGTACCCTGCAGCCATTGCACCGCCGCGATCAGCGCGCTCGATCCCTCCGGGTCGGCAAGCGAAGCAGAGAATTGTTCCACGATAGCACCCTAGCGAATGTGTCGGCCGATAATAGAGCGTTAGAATCAGCATCTCTCTTCGATGCAGCGGACTAGCCCGCAGAGCCGCGAACATGGCGTTCTGGCCGGGCAGGAAAGCCTTTTGCGATTGCCCCCAAATGCGCTGCCGCAACTCCGCTGCAAATCCCACTCATGAGGCGCCATGGCGGTTGCCGTAGAAAGCCCCCGCGCCGACAGCGCCCTGCAAGGCGGCACCTGCTACACTAGGAATCCTGCCTCAGCTTCAGCCCCAAACATCACTCCTAGCCGATGCGGGAGTCATGTTTGCTCAGATTATTTGTTTTGCGATGAAGGCTATTCAAATGTCTTTTCTTAAGAAAAAATGCATAAAACTGCAAGAAGCGCGTATAGCGCTAATATGCCTGACATTATTCTAACAATGAGCATCGGTCTGGCTAGAATTTTCTGTTGGTCGAATTTTATAACTGAAATATACTTGAATATGTTGGGGCGCAGTGCAAACGTTCCTGCAATAAATAGTATT
>CAISGR010000165.1 GCA_903884945.1 uncultured bacterium | reverse complement strand
GTCCGCACCAACGCGGTGGAAGGCCAGGTGCTGCGGTTGCTCGCGGCCAACGGCAGGTTGTTCGCCGTCACCCTGGATGGCCGCATCATGGCCTTTGGCGGGGCGAAGAAGGAACCGGTGACACTGACCGAGGCGCCCCATCTGAGTAGCAGCCGACGTAAGGCTCAAACTCCATCGGAAAACGGGGCGATCCAATCCAGTCAGAGCCTCCTTACGTCGGCTCCTACAAAAATGATCTGGCCGCAGGATTTGAACGGCAACGGGATGTTCATCGCCGGCTGGCGGCGGAAGAACTGAAACCTGTATTATTCCGGCTTCACGATGGCAATCACAGCGGTTTCCGGCTTGAGATATTTTTGCGCGATGGCTTTCGTCTGCTCCAGCGTGACGGCCTCGTATTTGGCGTCGTCCAAATCGGCGCGCTGCCAGCCGAGACCGTAAAGTTCGTCCAATGCCGAAGTGGAGGCGAGATTGCCGAGATCGGCGCGGGCGATTTTTTTCTGACCGATGATTTTAGCCTGGGCGCGCTTCAATTCCCCGGCGGTCAATCCTTCCGTGCGCAGCAGTTCGGCTTCCTTCAACAATTCGATTTCCACCTGCGCGGCCTTGGCCGGCTCGGTGCCGGTGTAAAACGCGAAGTAGCCGGGCACGAGGCCGGCGAAATTATTTTTATACGCCTTGTAAAACGGACTCGCGCCCGAAGCCTGTATCACCGCGAAACGCGGCATCTTGTCTATCAATCCCAGTTCGAATGCCTCGTGCAGCGCCTTGCCGAATGCGCTCGTGTTGCCGAGATTGCCGCCCGGAAACACGAACCAGTCGGGAACGCGCCATTCCAACTGCACCAGCGTTTCCCACATGATGGTTTTCTGGCCTTCCAGGCGGAACGGATTGATAGAATTGAGCGGATACGCCTGCAATGTCTCCTGCGCTTCGCGTATGAGCCTCATGCAGTCGTCAAAATCCCCGTCGACCACGAGCGTCTTCGTGCCGTAGGCGAGGGCCTGTGAGATCTTTCCGATGGCGACGCTGCCTTTGGGGATCAGCACAAGCCCGGTGACGCCGGCCTCCGAAGCATAGGCTGCAAGCGACGCCGATGTGTTGCCGGTGGACGCGCACGTCACCGCCCGCTGGCGAAGCGCCCTTGCCTGTGTGATGGCAACGGTCATGCCGCGGTCCTTGAACGAGCCGGTGGGATTTTCCCCCTCGTGCTTCAAGTATAATTTCGTGTGATCGAGTCCGAGCCAGGCGGCGGTCTTTTTGTTCCGGTAGAGACGTGTGTTGCCTTCCTGTTTCGAAATGACATCCTCGTCGCCGATCGACGGCAGCACGAGCTCCTTGAAATGCCAGACGCCTCCTGTGGGCTGTCCCTGGATCTTCGCACGCTTCGTGCTGTAATACGCCTGTGAAATGCCGAATTGCTTTTTTAGAGCATCGAGATCATGGAGAACGTCGAGCAGGCTGCCGCAGTCGCAGGTGAAGCGGACATCGGAGAGGGAATATTTCTTGCCGCACGCAATGCATTGTAAAAGGGAGATCATTGACTCTATCGATAGGTGAATAATAGCTGAGCATGCGGTGGTGTCGAATGCCTTCGCTCGAATAACGGTGATGCGGAGAACCGAAAGAAAACAACACAATACCAT
>CAISGR010000164.1 GCA_903884945.1 uncultured bacterium | reverse complement strand
GGTCCGTCCGCTCCCGATCAGATTTCGAAGTTGATCATCTTGGCCATGATGAAGCCGCCGATGCTCATCCAGATGAGCCCGCCGCCGCCCGCGACCATCAGCCGCTGGTCCTGGAAGAAGGTCTGCATATAGGTGCCGTTGATCATCCAGATCATGCCGAACACGATGAAGGGCAGCGATCCGATGATATAGGCCGAGGCCTTGGATTCGGACGACATCGCCTTGATCTTCAGCTTCATCTGCCCGCGCATGCGCAGCACATTGGCGAGATTGGCGAGCGTCTCGGCAAGGTTGCCGCCGGTCTCGCGCTGGATCGCGATGGTGATGACGAAGAACTGGAATTCGGGGGTGCCGAGCCGGTCCGCGGTTTCCTGCAGCGCGACGTCCATCGTGCGGCCGATCTTCATCTTGTCGGTGATCGAGCGGAACTCGACGCCGACCGGTCCGTCGACTTCGCTGCCGACGACCGCGATCGTCTCGGTGATCGGCAGGCCCGAGCGCAGGCCGCGCACGAGCAGCTCGATCGCATCGGGGAATTTCGCGTTGAACTTGCCCACGCGGCGCTTGATGAAGAAGCTGACCGTCATGTGCGGGATGCCGGCGCCGAGCATCAGGCCGAGCAGCAGCGAGAGCAGGATCGGCAGCCCCTGCAGCCACAGCAAGGCCGCGACGACGATGGTGATCCCGACGGTCGCCATGCCGTACTGGCCGACCGTCCAGGTCTTGCCGGTCATCGCCAGCCGCTTCTTGAGCAGGGCGGGGCGCGGCAGGAACCGCATCGCCGCGGCATCCATCTTGTTGCTGCGGGTCGCGGTGATGCGCCGCATCTGCGCCTCGACCAGCGCGTTCGACGAGTCGCTGTGGCGCGCCCGCACGCTGGTGAGCCGGCGCGCGCGGGCGCGCTCCGGCGATGGCCCGGCAAAGGCAAAGGCGATGAGCACGAGGACCGTGGCGGCCCCGGCAAACATCATGATGAACGGCATCAGATCCATCGCGGTATAAGGCGCTCCGGTTGGTTGACGGACGGTTTATGCAACCGATTATTTCTTTGCCCGCTTGGGCATCATCGATTTCAGATCGGCGAACTTGCCCATCAGCGAGCCGCCCCGGCCGACCGGCTTCTTCTTGCCGCCGCCATCCGCCTCGGCCGCGTCGCTGACGCCCATCAGCCTGACGGCGAGGTCGACCATCGGCTGGACGGTCTTCGATCCCTTGCCCGCCTCGGCCATCGGCTTGCCGAGCTTGGCCGCCTGGGCGCCGAGCTTCTGGTCGAAGGGAATGACGAAATCGATCTTGCGCTCGATCGAGCCCTCGAAGTCCTTGCGGCTGATCTCGAGCTGACCGCCGGCATGGACCTTGTTGGCGACGACGAAGACCTGGGTCTGCGGCGCGTTCGACTTGAGCCAGGACAGGATGCGGATCGAATCGCGCGCCGCGGCCAGCGTCAGCTCGGTCACCACCACCGCCACCTGGACGTCAGTGATCAGATGCGGATGCAGCACCAGCATGTTGCGCGGCAGATCGACGATCGTGCATTCGAACGCTGACCGCATTTCCTCCTGCAGCTGGTAGAAGGCGGCGCCGTCGGTGAGCACCGGGGAGTTGATCGGCGCCTCGGCCGACAGGACCGACAGCATCTCGCTCGACTTGACCATCGCGCGCTCGATGAACAGGCCGTCGATGCGGCTCGGATTCTCGATCGCGTCGGTCAGGCCGCGCCCGGGCTCGAGGTCGAGCGCCAGCGCGGCGGTGCCGAAATGCACGTCGAGATCGAGCAGCGCGGTGGAGCGCGCGCCCTTCTCGCTCAGGACCCAGGCGACCGAGGTGGCGATCGTGGAAGCGCCCACGCCGCCGCGCGCGCCGATCACCGCCGTCGAGCAATGCGGCCGCTCGGCGCCGGGATCGGCCTGCTTGGGCGCGTTGAGGACTGCCTGGGCGTGCGTGAAGGCCTCGCGCAGCATGTCCGGGCTGAGCGGCTTGAGCAGATAATCCTGGATGCCGCTGACCACGAGATCGCGGTAGAGGCGCACGTCGTTGACCTGGCCCGCCGCGATGACGACAGTGCCCGGCTCGCAGACTTCGGCCAGCGCGTTGATGTCGTTGAGCGGATCGCCGGACTCGGAGAGGTCGACGAACAGGATCTGGGGGCTGGCGGAGACCGACAGCGACTGGACTGCGTTGCGCAGGCCGCCCTTGTTCACCTTTTCCGGGGACCAGCCCATCTCGACGGCGACGGGACGGACGACCTCGGCCGTCGTCTCGTCGCACACAAAGGCGACGAAGGGGTCGCGCAGGCCGATCCGGCCGGGATTGAAGGGAGCGTTCATTTACTTGGACCCTGCCTCTTTCAGGCCGCCGGAGCCGGTCGGCGTGGCCTTGCGAAAGCTGTTGATCGCGCGCGACGAAACCGCGGGATCGTTGACCTCGGCGCCGACCTGCCCGCGGACGAGGTCGGCCGGGTTGGCGACCATCGCGGCGAGGTTGGCGTTGATCGCGCAACCCTGGTTGGACGAGGTGTTGCTTTCGAATTCGGGGTGGCTGTCGCGGCTGAAATCGGGGCAGCCCGGCACCGTTGCCTTCATCCGGCTGACCACGACGCGCGCCGTGCCCGGCGCGACCGGCGCGCCCGTCACGGGTGCATCGTCCGACAGGAGCAGGCCATAGGGGGCGATCTGCGCCGCGACGGAGTCGCGGATGCCGCCGCCATAGGGATTGGGGTCGTCGATCGCGACGCGGTCGCCATAGCCGAGCCGCAGCGAGGCCATCCAGCCGGCCAGGCGCTTCGCCTCGCCCGGGGCAAGGCCGTTGCCGCTGGTGTTCACGTCGAACACATAATCGGTCCGGCTCACCACGGGCTGGTGCACCGATTCGAGGCCGCGGTTCTGCGTGCCGCCGCACCCGCCCAGGAGCAGGGCCGGGGCGAGGACGGAAGCGAGGAGGATCGTGCGGGTCAACATGGGTCTGTCCCTCAGGCGGCGGTCAATTGAGGTCGAAGCCGGGGGCGGCACTGGCCGCGCCCTTCTTCGCTTTGGATTTGGTCTCGGGCGCGCTGGCCGGCGCCTTTTCCTCGCGCCGCTGCTGCGGCGCGGGGGCGGGGGCCTGGGCCGGCAGCACCGGGACCGGCGCCGTCGCCCCGAAGGCAGGCTGCGCGCCGGCCGGCGGCGCCATGCTCGGCTTGGGCCGGTCGCCGCCATTGGTGCCGCCGCCGAGCTTGCCGAGGAAGATGCGATCGAGATCGGTCGGCGCCTTGTAGCCGTCGGTCGGCAGGACGATGTCGTTCGCGTTGACCGGCTTCACGAGATACGGCGTGATGACGATCACCAGTTCGGTCTCGTTGCGCTGGTAGGCGTTCGACCGGAAGAGCGCGCCCAGGATCGGCACGTCGCCGGCGCCCGGTGTCTTCTCGAACGAGTTGTTATTGTTGTTCTGCAGCAGGCCGCCGATCATGAAGCTCTGGCCGGAGCCGAGCTCGACCGTCGTCTCGGCGCGGCGGGTGGTCAGGCCCGGCACGCGCGTGCTCCCGATCGCCACGGCGTTCGAATAATCGAGCTGCGAGACTTCCGGGCGGACGCGAAGCGATATCCGTCCATCGGCCAGGACGGTGGGCGTATAGGCCAGGCTGACGCCATATTGCTTATATTCCACCGAGACCGAGCCGAGCCCCTGCGATACCGGGATCGGCACTTCGCCGCCGGCCAGGAACGTGCCCGTTTCGCCGGACAGGGCCGTCAGGTTGGGGTTGGCGAGCGTCGAGACCTGGCCCATCGTCTCGCCGAGATCGATGGCGCTCAGCAGGTTCATGCCGAACAGCTTGCCGGCGAGCCCGAGCGTGGTGAACTGCGACCCGTTCTGGAAGGTGTAGGAACCCGGCGTCGTCGACGTCGGCGGCGTGATCGTGCCGGCGTCGCGGCCCGAGCCGATGCCGAACAGGAAGCCGCCGGTCTGATCGAGCGACTTGAGGTTGACCCCGACATTCTTGATGAAGCTGCGGCTGACCTCGGCGAAGCGCACCTGCAGGTTGACCTGAAGCGGTGTCGCGGTGCGCAGGCGGCTGAGGACCTTGGTCGTGTCCCCGACGAACGCCTGGACGAGGCGCTCCGCCTCGGCCGCGTCGTCCGGCGCGGCGACAGTGCCCGTCAGCAGCACCAGCCCGTTCATCGGCGTCGCCACGACATGGGCGTCGGGCATCGCCAGCGTCAGCATCTGGCTGATCGAATCATAATTGTTGCCGACCCGCACGGTCGCCGAATAGACCACGGCACCCGATTTCGACGTGGCGGAGATCGTCGTCTCGCCCGGCGCCTTGCCGAAGACATAGAGCTGGGTCGGCGAGCGGACCTGCACGTCGGCGATCGCGTCGCTGGCGACGAACACGTCGCTCATCGGCCGCTGCAGCGTGATCAGCCGGCCGCGATTGGTGCTGACCTGCAGCACCGGCGACGATGCGGCGGACTGGGCCGGGGCAGGGGCGGGCGCGCCGGCGACAGCACCGGCCATGAGCGCGACGGCCAGCGGCCATCCGATCGGAGTCAACGCGATACGCATCCTACTTCTTCCCCCCGACCGAAACTTCGGTCACCGCATTTCCCCGGGCGATCCGCACGACCGGTCCCTGTGCAACTGTCGCGCCGGGATAGCCGCCCGGCCCCGCCGCCCCCGGCGTGCCGCCCTGCGCCGTTTCCACTGGCTTGCCCGGGACGGTGCGACGCTGGAAGCGCGACACATCGGCGCCGGTGGCGAAGCTCGCGCTGCCGGCGACCGGCTGGCTCGCGACCTGCAGCATCATGGCCTTCTCCGCCTTGGGATCGGCGTTGTCGGGCACCTTGATCGCGCCGCTGGCAATGGCTTCCTCGAGCTCGCTGTTGTTGTCGGCGATCGAGCGGAGCGAGAGCGAGATCGCTCCCAGCGTCTGCGCGACCGCGATCTGCTCGGCGATCTTGGGGGTCGCTTCGAGCGTGACGTTGGAGAAGGTGCGGACGACGGTCTTGCCGTCCTCGCCGGTGGTGTTGTCGGTGCGCTGGTCGGTGGCGAGGACGCGCAGGTTGCGCATGATCGTCTCGGCCGCCTTGAGCGGCGGGCCGTCGCCGCCGCCCGGCACCGTCTGGGTCAGGACGAGATCGATCCGGTCGCCCGGAAAGACGAAGCCGGCGACGCCCGCCTGTTGCGACACCGGCACCGTCACGGCGCGCATGCCCGGGCCGAGCGCCGCGGCAAGGAAGCCGCGGTCGCCGGGCTTGACCAGCGCACCCTGCGTGACCGGCTGGCCGGCGGTGATCGCGTTGCGCACCACCGTGCCCTGCAGCGACTGGAGATTGGTGTCCTTCTTGATGAAATAGGCGTTGTCGACGAGCTCCTTGGGCCAGGGCTGGAACTTCAGCGCCGTCGCGTCGAGGATCGTGCCCACCGGCAGCGCGCGTGTCGCGACGAGCACCTCGGGGCCGTCGACCTGCGCGGCAGCCGCTGCCGCGGTGGCATTGGCCTGTGGCGCCGATCCGCCCATCAGGAGGCTGCGCGCCATGAACGCCGTGACCGCTGCGACAATCAGCGCGCCCACCAGGAGAATGATCTTGCGACTATCCATGACGATTCAGGCCTTTCGGGCGCGGAACAATTGAGCCCGCGTTAAGCATTCACAGGAACTGGTTAAAAATCGGTTCGCGAAGTGCGAGAAGTGCCGCGATGGCGATCGCGACGCCGTACGGAATCTCGATCGCGCCCGCTTTTCGGCGGATCGCGCGCTCGATCACGAGCAGCAGCGTCAGCGCGCCGCCGAGCAGCGACATGGTGATCAGCATCCAGACGAGCGGCACGAACGGGAACCACAGGGCCAGCGCGCCGATCATCTTGACGTCGCCGCCGCCCATCCAGCCCATTGCGAACGCGCCGCAGAACAGGGCGAAGACGATCGCCGCCAGGCCGAACTGGATCGCCATGTCCGGCCAGGGCGAGAGCCCGTTCGCCCACCACCAGAGCGGGGCGAGCAACAGGATCGCGGCGTTCTTCCAGTTGGCGATCTCACGGGTGCGCGCGTCCTCGATCCCGGCCGAGACAAGGAGCAGCGCCAAGGCGCCGAGCATCAAAGCGTTCAAGGTTACCCCACCCATCAGCAATACCCCTAGACGACATGGCTTTCTAAAAAGTAACCAGCACCTATGGTCTCCCCGCAGCTCTATCGTCGTGCGATTCCGGCAAACGCCCGGATCACGCACTGGACCGCGCCCGACGGCTGGCCGCTGCGCCGGTTCGACTGGCCGGCGGAGGCGCATCCGCGCGGCAGCATCCTGTTCCAGGGTGGCCGCGGCGACATTTTCGAGAAGTATCTGGAGGCGTTCGCGCACTGGCACAGCCAGGGCTGGTCGATCACTGCCTTTGACTGGCGCGGGCAGGGCGGATCGGGCCGCCTGTCGCCCGATCCGCATGTCGGGCATGTCGAGACCTTCGATATCTTCATCTCGGACTTCGCGGCCTTCTGGGGCGAGTGGTCGGGCGAGGCGGTCGGGCCGAAGGTGGTGATGGGGCATTCGATGGGCGGCCATCTGGTGCTGCGCGCGATGACCGAGGGCGTGGCGACACCCGATGCCGCCGTACTGATCGCGCCGATGCTGGGCCTGCACAGCCCCTTCGGTCCGGGGCTGGGAGAACGGCTTGCCAAGCTTCTCGGCGGCGTCGGCAATTCGGCGCGCCCCGCCTGGCGGGTCAACGAACGTCCCGCGACGACCGCGACCCGCCAGTCGCTGCTGACTCATGACGCCGCGCGCTACAGCGACGAGATCTACTGGCAGTCGAGCAAGCCGGAGCTGCTGCTCGGGCCGCCGAGCTGGCGCTGGGTGATCCGGGCGTTCGAATCGACTCGCCGCCTGCGGGACGATCCGCGGCTGAAGACGATGAAGGTGCCGGTGCTGATGATCGTCGCCGAGGCCGACAAGCTGGTGAGCCCCAGGGCGGCGCTGCAGGTCGCGGCGAAGCTGCCCGATGTCCGCGTCGTGCGGTTCGGGCCCGAATCGGCGCATGAGGTGTTGCGCGAGGCCGATGGCGTGCGCAACCGTGCGATCGGGGAGATCGATATCTTCCTTGCGTCGCGCGCCCAGCGTTGAGGCCTGCGGAGATCCGATCGTGAAGCAGTATGACATCGCGATCATCGGCGCGGGGATCGCCGGCGCCAGCCTTGCCGCAGCCATCGCGCCGCACGCATCCGTCGCCATGTTCGAGGCGGAGGATGTGCCCGGCTATCACGCGACCGGCCGCTCGGCGGCGTTCTGGTCCGAGACCTATGGGGGCGTGGGCGTCCAGCCGCTGACGACGGCGTCCGGCCCGGTGCTGCGCGCGGGCGGGTTCCTCGAACCGCTCGGGTCGCTGCACATCGGCCGCACGGAAGACGCTCGCGCGATCGATGCGTTCCTCGCGGCGTTCGACCGGACCGGCATCGTGCTGGAGCGCGTCGACCCCGGCCCGATGGTGCCGGGGCTGCGCGAGGACTGGACCCTCGGCGTGATCGAGCCGAGCAGCGCCTATATCGATGTGGCGGGGCTGCACGCCGAGTATCTCGGCCGCGCGCGCCGCGGCGGGGTCGATCTGCTGCTGGGCGCGCCGCTCCGCGCTGCGACGCGCGACGGCGGACGGTGGCTGGTCGAGACGGGGGCAGGAACCTTTGCCGCCGCCGTGCTGGTCAATGCCGCCGGGGCCTGGGCGGATCCCGTGGCGCGGATCGCGGGGGCGGCCCCCGTCGGGATACAGGCCTATCGCCGGACCATGGTGCAGCTTCGCCCCGATCCGCCCGCGGCTGCGAGCCTGCCGCACGTCGTCGACATATCCGGCAATTTCTATTTCAAGCCGGAGCCGGGCGGGCGGTTGTGGCTCAGCCCGCATGACGAGACTGCGGTCGAGCCCGGCGACGTCCAGCCCGAGGAACTCGACGTGGCGATCGCGATTGACCGGCTGGAGCACGCCGTCGACTGGAAGATCGCGGCGGTGGAACGGCGCTGGGCAGGGCTGCGCAGCTTCGCGCCGGACCGGCTGCCGGTTTATGGCTTCGATCCGGTGGTGCCCGGCTTCTTCTGGTGCGCCGGGCAGGGCGGCTTCGGCATCCAGACCGCGCCGGCCGGTGCGGCGGTCGCAGCCTCGCTGTTGCTGGGCGGCGCGCCCGATCCGATGGTGGCTGCGATCGACGCTGCGCCATATGCGGCGGAGCGGTTCCGCGCCGTAGCGTGACGGGGGCGGAACGATTAGTCTGGGCCCGCCAATACCGGGAGAATCAGCATGGCGCACAAGTTCGTGATCGAGAAGAACAAGGCCGGGGAGTTCGTCGCCAAGTTCAAGTATAACAGCGAGATCATCTTCTGGACCGAAGGCTATTCCAGCAAGGCCGGCGCGCAGAATGCGATCGAATCGATCCTGAAGAACGGCCCGGGGGCGCCCGTCGAGGAAGCCTGAACTGCCGCGAAGGGGCCGTGCCTTCGAAGGGGCCTGCCAGGCTCCCCTGAGGCACGTGCCCCGATCGCAGGCATGTTGTTATTGAATATAGCGTTTCGCGCTATTCTGCGGTACCGATCCGGCAAGGGCGATCGATCCGGGAACGCCGTCAGGAGAGGTGGAATGCGCATCACGACATGCGTGCTCGCGGTGCTGGGCGCGGTTCTCGCGACGAGCGGTGATGCCGCGCCGGCCAGGCGGACCGCCGGCCCCGTGACGAACGGCTGCGCGGCGATGACGGGCGTCAGGCTGCCCGGCGTCGAGATCATCACCGCGACGCGCGTCGGCCGGGCTGCGCCGGGGACGGTGCGCACGGATCGCGGTACCATGCTCGCGGCGGGCCTGCCGGCCCATTGCCGGATCGAGGGCGTGATCGACCGGCGCACCGGATTCCAGGGCAAGCCCTATGGCATCCATTTCGCACTCGCCCTGCCTGACGGCTGGACCGGGCGTTTCCTCCTGCAGGGCGGCGGCGGACTCAACGGCAGCGTCGGGATGCCGCTGGGCGCGGTGGCGGCGGGAGACCAGCCGGCACTGGCGCGCGGCTTCGCCGTGGTGAGCCATGACAGCGGCCATCGGGGCGCGGTGTTCGACAACGGCTTCATGGCGGACCAGCGCGCCGATCTCGATTTCGCCGAGGCATCGGTGCGGGTCGTGACCGAAGCGGCCAAGGCGCTCACCGCCCGCTATTACGGCAAGCCGATCGCGCACAGCTATATGGCCGGATGTTCCACCGGCGGGCGCGAATCGATGCTGGCGTCGCAGCGCTATCCGGAGCTGTTCGACGGAATCCTGGTCGGCGCACCGGCGATGCGGACGGGCAATTCGAATCTCGCGCTGGCCTGGGCGGCCGTGCAGTTCAATCAGGCGGCGCCGCGCGATGCGCAGGGCCTGCCGATCGTGGAGCGGATCTTCTCGGCGAGCGATCGCAGGCTGTTCCTGAGCGGACTGCTCGACCAGTGCGACGCGCTCGACGGGCTGAAGGACGGCGTGATCTCGAACGTCGCCGCCTGCCGCTTCAGGCCGGCGCTGCTCCAGTGCAAGGGCGAGAAGACCGATGGCTGCCTGAGCGCGGCGCAGGTCGGCGCGATCGAGGCGGCGTATCAGCCGCCCCGCGACGCAAGCGGGCGGGCGCTCTACGCGGCCTATCCCTATGACGCGGGCAATCTCTATGACGGGCCCGGCATCTCGGGCTTCGTCCCGACCGGCCGGCCGGGCGTCTTCGGGCCCGCGAGCCGCGACCTCGTGATCGATGTCGACGCCCGGATCGAGGCGATCCGCGCCGATGCCGGGCAGGGGCTCACCGACACCAATCTCTGGACCAACCTCAACGCCTTCACCGGCCATGGCGGCAAGATCCTGTTCTACCATGGCGTGAGCGACCCATGGTTCTCGGCGCTCGACACGCTGGATTACTGGCACCGCGCGGAACAGGCGAACGGCGCCCGATGGGCCGACACCAGCCGCTTCTACATGGTGCCCGGCATGGGGCATTGCGGCGGCGGAACGAACACCTATGACAGCTTCGACCTGCTGGGGCCGCTGGTCGACTGGGTGGAGAAGGGCACGGCGCCGGCTGCGGTCACCGCTCGCCGCAGCGATTCGTCGCCCGGCGAGCGGCCGCTCTGCCCATGGCCGAGCTATCCGCATTATCTTGGCGGGGACGATAAATCCGCCGCCAGCTACCAGTGCCGGAAAACGAGCTGAGCGTCAGCGCCGGCCGGCGGCGATCGCTGCGTCGCTGGCCAGCTTGTCGGCGCGTTCGTTGTCGGGATGGCCGTCATGGCCCTTCACCCAGACCCACTGGATCCGGTGCGGCTTGGCGGCGTCGAGCAGCGCCTGCCACAGGTCGGCATTCTTGACCGGCTGCCGCGCGGCGGTCTTCCAGCCATTCTTCTGCCAGCCCTTGATCCACTTGGTCAGGCCATCCATCACATAGCGGCTGTCGGTGGAAAGGGTCACATGGCATGGGCGCTTGAGCGCGTTCAGGCCCTCGATCGCGGCGGTCAGTTCCATCCGGTTGTTGGTGGTGAGCTTCTCGCCCCCCGATATGTCACGCTCGCGCGTGCCCGAGCGGATCACCGCGCCCCAGCCACCCGGACCCGGATTGCCCTTGCACGCGCCGTCGGTGGCGATTTCGACCTTCGTCAGTTCTTCAGTCATGCGATATGGAGCGGTCCGCTGCGCGCGCGATAGGCGTTGAGCCGGCGCAGATAGGCCAGCGGGTCCTTGCGCGTCACCATCGCATCGGCCGGCGTGTTGAGCCAGTCCCAGGCCCGCGACAGCAGGAAGCGGATGCAGGCGGCGCGCGCCAGGGTGCTCAGTCCGGCCAGTTCGTCGGCCCGCAGGTCGACCGAGAGCCGGTAGCCCTCGATCAGCGCGCTTCCCAGGCTCCAGTCGGCCTGGGCGCCGGCGGCGTCGAACGACCATGCCGAATGCATGACGGCGAGATCATAGGCGCGGATGTCGGTACAGGCGAAATAGAAGTCGATCAGGCCGGTGACGGCATCGCCGCGCATCAGCACATTGTCCGGGAAGAGATCGGCATGGATCGTCCCGATCGGCAGGTGGCTCGGCCAGGCAGCGAGCGTCTCGTCCAGCGCGAAGCCGACCTCGTCATACAGGCCGGGCGCGATCGCATCGAGATCGCGTCCGCACCGCTCGAACAGCGGCCGCCAGCTGTCGACGCCCATCGAATTGGTGCGGGTGAACGGGAAATCGGCGAGCGCCGCGTGCATCCGGCCCATGGCCCCGCCGGCCGCAAAGGCCTGGGCGCGGGTGGGGTGGGAGACCGAAACGCCGCTGAGGAACTCGATCAGGCAGGCGGGGCGGCCCTCCAGTTCCTGGATCACCGTGCCGTCGCGGTCGGGCAGGGCACGCGGGACGGGCAGGTCGCGCTCGGCGAGATGGTCGATCATCGAAAAGAAGAAGGGCAGGTCGCCGGCATCCACCCGCTTTTCGTAAAGCGTCAGGATGAAGCGCCCGCGCGTGGTATCGACCAGGTAATTGCTGTTCTCGACGCCCTCGGCGATACCCTTCACCGAGACCAGGTCGCCATGATCGAAGCGCGCCAGGAAGGCGCTCAGCGCCTCGGCTGAAACCTGCGTATAGACGGCCATGGTCTAGGCCGCGACTTCGAGGCCGCGGGGCAGCTTGAACGCGATGTCCTCGCGCGTCGTCTCGACTTCGAATTCGCTTACCTCGAAGCGCTCCGCCAGCCGCTTCACCAGTTCGCGCACCAGCACCTCGGGCGCCGACGCGCCAGCGGTGAGACCGAGCGTCCGGACTCCCTCGAGAAAGGCGAAGTCGAGATGGTCGGCACGCTGGATCAATCGCGCCGGCGTGCCCGCGCGCATCGCGACCTCGACCAGGCGGACCGAATTCGACGAATTGGGCGCGCCGATCACCAGCATGGCGTCGCACGCGCCGGCGATCTTCTTGACCGCGGCCTGGCGGTTCGAAGTCGCGTAGCAGATGTCCTCGCCGCGCGGGCCCTGGATCGTCGGGAAGCGGCGCTGCAGGGCCGCGACGATCGTCGCCGTGTCATCGACCGACAGTGTCGTCTGGGTGAGGAAGGCGAGATTGTCGGGCTCGGCGGGCTCGAACGCCTCGACATCCGCGACCGTCTCGACCAGCGACATGGCCCCCGGCGGCACCTGGCCGAAGGTGCCGATCACCTCGGGATGGCCATGATGGCCGATGAAGACGATGTGGCGCCCGGCCGCGGTGAGTCGCTCGGCCTGGCGGTGGACCTTCGACACGAGCGGGCAGGTCGCATCGAGATAGGCGAGTCCGCGCTGTGTCGCCTCGGCGGGCACTGCCTTGGGCACGCCGTGCGCGGAGAACACCACCGGTACGCCGTCCGGCACCTCGTCGAGTTCCTCGACGAAGATCGCCCCCTTGGCCTTCAGCATGTCGACCACGAACTTGTTGTGGACGATCTCGTGCCGGACATAGACCGGCGCGCCATATTTCTCGATCGCCAGCTCCACGATCTGGATCGCGCGGTCGACGCCGGCGCAGAAACCGCGCGGCGCAGCGATCAGCAGTTCGAGTTTGGGCTTCCGGGGATCAGTCATCACGGTCCGGCTCTACGCGATTGCTTGCGTGCGCGAAAGCCGGTTCCTATGGTGCCGCTCGTTCCGGGGCCGGTGCGCGCGAGCGCGAGGCCCCTTCCTGTGTGATAAGGTGCGTGTGCCCGTGACAGCCCGGAAATTTGCCGTTCCCGCCATCCTGATGCTGCTTGCGGGGGGGTGCTCCACCACCGGCGAGATCGACGAGACCGGCGGCATCACCGCCATCCGCTCGGCTTGCCCCACGGTCGGCGTCCCCGCCGGCACGGGCGACATCACGCTGTTCGACCCGGCGACCAGCCGCGACGCCTCGGCGATCGACCTGGCGGCGGTGATGACCAATGTCCGCTCCACCTGCGCCGACGCGACCGACGATATCGTCACCACGGTCACCTTCGACGTCCAGGCGCGGCGGTCGCATTTCGAGGCGGCGCGTGACGTCAGCCTGCCCTATTTCATCAGCGTGGTGCGCGGCGGCAACGCCGTCATCGCCAAGCGGGTCGGGCATGTCACGCTGCACTTCGATGCGGGCCAGGACCGCGCCAGCGTGAGCGGACAGGCCAGCAGCACGGTCGCGCGGGCGGCCGCCACCCTGTCGGACGATGTGCGCAAGAAGCTGACTGAAAAGCGCAAGGCCGGCGGCAGCGATGCAGCGGTCGATCCGCTGACCCGCCCCGAAATCCGCCAGGCGGTGCTGCGCGCCACCTTCGAGGCACTGGTCGGCTTCCAGCTTACCGATGACCAGCTGAAGTATAACGCCACGCGCTGATCCGTATGTAACGCATACGACTATGAAATTTACTGCGTGCGGGGCGATTGACTCGCATGCTGCGCCGCGTCAAACCGGGCGTGTCGATGAAGGGCAACCTCCATGGGCACGCGCGGGAGAGACCCCGGACTTGATCCGGGGCGCCGAAGGAGCAACCGCCCCGGAATCTCTCAGGCAGACCGGACCGCGCGGGCTATCGACACTCTGGAAAGCGGCTTCGCGGCGTTCGCGGGGCCCACCGAAGGGGTAAGCCGGCGCGTACAGGCGCGCGGCGAAAGCTCTCAGGTTCCGTGACAGAGGGGGCGGCGGATCGCGGCGCGTCAGGCGCCATGCTGCGCCGTTACACCTATTCACGGAGACCGGCATTGAGCGACACCGAAGGCCCCGAAATCGAGATTCAGACGCTCCCGCTGGATGCCTGGCACCGCGCGCGCGGCGGCCGCATGGTCGAGTTCGCCGGCTACCACATGCCGGTCCAGTATGAAGGCATCATGGCGGAGCATCTCTGGACCCGCGAGTCGGCGGGGCTGTTCGACGTCTCGCACATGGGCCAGCTGCTGTTCGCGGACGATGGCGCCGACGTGGCGCTGGAGGCAGTGCTGCCCGGGGATGTCGCTGGGCTCGGGCTGGGCCGGATGCGCTATTCGCTGCTCCTGGCCGACAATGGCGGCATCCTGGACGACCTGATGGTCACGCGGCGCGCGGACGGCCTCTACATGGTCGTCAACGGCGCGACCAAATATGACGACGTCTCCTATCTGCTCGACCAGCTCCCCGACGACGTCACCATCAACATCATGGGCGAGCAGGCGCTGCTCGCGCTGCAGGGGCCGAAGGCGGTCGATGCGCTGGCGCGGCTGGTTCCCGGCGTGGAGGCGCTGGTGTTCATGACCGCCGGTGCCTTTGCGTGGAACGATACGCCGCTCTGGATCAGCCGCTCGGGCTATACCGGGGAAGACGGTTTCGAGATTTCCGTGCCCGAGGAGGCCGTGGTGGCGCTGGCCGACGCGCTCGCGGCCGAGCCGGAGGTCAGGCCGATCGGCCTGGGCGCGCGCGATTCGCTCCGGCTCGAGGCGGGCTTGCCGCTCTACGGCCATGATCTCGATCCCGAGACCACGCCGGTGATGGCCGATCTCGGCTTCGCGCTGGCGAAGCGCCGGCGCGAGCAGGGCAATTTCGCCGGCGCGGCGCGCATCCTGCTCGAGCGCGAGCAGGGGCCGGTCACGAGGCGCGTCGGGCTGGTCGTCGAGGGCCGCCAGCCGGTCCGCGAGGGGGCGGCGGTCGTCGACGGCGACGGCTCCGAGGTCGGCAAGGTCACCAGCGGCGGCTTCGCGCCGAGCGTCGGCGCGCCGATCGCCATGGCCTATGTCCCGGCCGCGCTGGCTGCCCCCGGCACCGTCATCCAGATCGCGCAGCGCGGGAAGGTCCATCGGGCCACCGTCACCGCAATGCCCTTTATCCCCCACCGCTATGTCCGCGCAGGAGGCAAGTGAAATGAGCCGTTACTTTACCGAGGATCATGAGTGGGTCGATGTCGATGGCGATATCGGCACCGTCGGCATCAGCGACTATGCCCAGCAGCAGCTCGGCGACATCGTCTTCGTCGAGGTGCCCGCCGAGGGCAAGCAGCTGGCCAAGGGCGATGAGGCTGCCGTGGTGGAGTCGGTCAAGGCTGCGTCCGACGTCTATTCGCCGGTGTCCGGAACGGTACTCGAGGGCAATGCGGCGCTCGGCGACAATCCCGGC
>CAISGR010000163.1 GCA_903884945.1 uncultured bacterium | reverse complement strand
GAACATTGATGCGGCGACTCGTTGGAGGAATTCCCCTCTCTGTAGGTTGACTTTTAACCCCTTCGCACCCATTATCTCAACCAGCGGCTTTGAGACACGCGGGCGCAAGCCCCCCCTCATCGTCATCGGATAATTGGGAAGCCCGTCAGAAATGGCGGGCTTTTCCAATTCTTAGCCACATAGCAGGCCTTGATGGCCGGAGGGCGAGCGCTGCGGTGCTAAAGAAGCTCCGCCGTCCATTAACCTCACAAAAGCCCCGAGGTCGTTCTCATCTCATTGCATACGGCGCCATGCCCCTGTAATGATATTGCGACTCGATAGCAGAGAAGCGATGCCATCCGACTCGGGAAACGGAAAAGATTGTATCGATGGCCGATCCGGTCTCGTCCGGGCTGCGCAATATGTGCGCATGTCGACCGACCACCAGAAATATTCGACGGAAAATCAATCGGAATACATCGCCTTCTACGCCGCTCAGCGTGGCTATGAAATCGTCCGAACCTATGCAGACGAAGGAAAGAGCGGTCTTCGCATAGATGGACGAGAGGCATTACAGCGCCTGCTTTCCGACGTGGAATCCGGCAGAGCCGATTTCTCTGCGCTCCTTGTCTACGATGTCAGTCGTCTCGGTCGTTTCCAAAACACCGACGAAGCGGCCGAATTCGAACTCCGCTGCAAACGCGCGGGCGTAACCATTCAATATTGCGCCGAACAATTTGAGAACGACGGGTCCATGATGGCTGGCCTGTTCAAGGCGTTCAAGCGCTCCATGGCGGGTGAGTATAGCCGGGAACTCTCGGTCAAGGTCCACGCCGGACAGACACGGTTGATCGAACTGGGCTTTCGGCAAGGGGGTGCTCCCGGATTCGGAATCCGCCGTCAGCTTGTCGATGAGCACCTGCAACCCAAAGGGGACCTGGCGGCGGGCCAGCATAAAAGCATCCAGACAGATCGGGTCATTCTGGTGCCCGGTCCGCCGGAGGAGGTCGCCGTCGTCCAGGCGATCTATCGCGGATTTGTCGAGCACGGTCGTTCCGAGCGCGAAATCGCGGAAGATCTGAACCGTCGAGGATTGCGGACGGACCTGGGGCGCCCATGGACGCGGGGGACCGTCCATCAAATCCTGATCAACGAAAAATACATCGGTAACAACGTGTGGAACCGCACCTCCTTCCGGCTGAAGCAGGCGCATATCCGCAATCCCCGCGAAAAATGGATCAGGCGTGACAGCGCCTTCGCACCGATTGTCGATGCCGGCCTGTTTGCTCGGGTCCAGGCGATCATCGCCCAGCGATCGATCAGATTGACCAATGCGCAAATGCTCGATGTCCTGAAAGCCCTGTTGAACCAGCACGGCGCGTTATCCGGCCTCATCATCGATGAGAGCGAAGATTGCCCCTCCAGCAGCGCGTTTCGCAATCGCTTCGGCGGCCTGCTGCGTGCCTACTCGCTCGTCGGCTTCACGCCTCCGCAGGATTACCGCTATCTCGAAATCAATAAGGAACTGCGCCGCCTCCACCCCGAAATCATATCCGATATCCTTGCCGGCATCGGCGACGTTGGCGGTTTGGCCATGCTGGATCCGGATACGGACCTTGTCCGGGTCAATGACGAATTCACGCTATCCATCGTTCTGGCCCGCCATCGCCAAACCGGGACTGGTGCGGCGCGATGGCACATCAAGATCGACCACCAGTTGAAGCCGGATATTACGGTCGCCGTGCGGATGGACGCCGACAATCGGGCACCGATGGACTTTTATCTGCTCCCCCACCTGTCGCTTGGAGACGCATTCCTCCGGCTCTGCGAACATAATGGGTTGGGCTTCGATGCCTATCGGGTTCCCTCGCTGGAGTCGCTGTTTGCCTTATCCCGGCGCGCCAAGCTGAGAAGGGCCGCGTGAATGTCACAAGAGAAGGGTCAGACAGTCGCCTTCATCGCCGTCGACAGCATCACTGTCGTCAATCCGAGGAGCCGTCCCAAACGCAGCTTCAAGGAGATGGTCGACAGTATTGCCTCTGTGGGCCTGAAAAAGCCGATCACCGTCACACGAAGCCGGGATCACGGCGCAGGATATGACCTTGTTTGCGGTCAGGGGCGCCTCGAGGCCTTTCGCTTGCTGGGGGAGAAGACGATACCAGCCTTCGTGGTTGACCTCGATCCGCAAGACAGCCTGATCGCAAGCCTGGTCGAGAATTTTGCCCGTCGCCAACTGCGCGGCATCGACCTGCTGCACGACATCGGCGCGATGAAAAGGCGTGGCCATACCGAAGCCGAAATCACGCGAATGACCGGGCTCTCGTCGGAATATGTGAAGGGTATCATCCACTTGCTCGAGAGAGGCGAACAGCGACTCCTGCAATCTGTCGAAGCTGGGATCGTGCCGGTCGCGATCGCGGTGCAGATCGCCGATGCTGACGACATCGGTGTTCAGGAAGCTCTCCAGCAGGCGTATGAACGCAACGAGTTGCGCGGCAAGCGCCTACTTGCCGCCAAGCGGCTGGTCGACAGGCGCGCGAAATACGGCAACGCCCTTGTCTCGAACCTGACGAGAAAACCGAAGATTTCATCGATGTCGCTGGTGAGAGCCTATGAGCAGGACACCGAGCGCAAGCGGATGCTGATACGAAAAGCCGAGGCCACCAAGGCACGGCTGCTACTGATTACCGCAGCCATGCGCGAAATGCTGCGCGATGAAACGCTGGTGGAAGTCATGCAGCAGGAGGGCCTGGCCACCATGCCGAAGGTTCTCTCCGATCGTATCTTCCCAGGGAGAGTCGCATGATGTCCGAGCCCCGCAAACCGGTCCAGATCGCGTTCGAGCGCGAGAGCCGCATCATTCCGGTCTCGAAAATCAAACTTCTTCGGCCTGTCACACAAGCCATGCGAACGGGAACAAAATATGGGCAGATAGCGGCATCGGTGAAGGAGGTGGGCATCATAGAGCCTCTGGTGGTGGTGCCCGATCCATCCGTGAAAAATGCCTACTACCTCCTCGATGGGCATGTCCGGCTGGATATTCTCGTCGGCGAAGGTGCCGATCGCATAGATTGCCTCGTCGCCACGGAAGACGAAGCGTTCACCTACAACAAGCGAATAAGCCGCATGTCGATTATCCAGGAACACAAGATGATCCTCAAGGCGATCGAGAAGGGCACGCCTGAAGAACGCATTGCGCGCGCTTTAAACGTTAATGTATCGACGATCAGGTCGAAGCGCAGGCTGCTGGCGGGTATTTGCCCCGAAGTTGAGGAGATGCTCAAGGATCGGCAGGTTCCTATCAGCGTTTTCACCGAGCTCAGGAAAATGAAATCGGTACGGCAGGTCGAAGCCGCAGCATCGATGATAAAGATGAACCGATTCACGAATGATCAGGCGCGCTTTCTGGTCGCCGCGACTCCCGCAAGCCAGTTGGTCGAAGGCAAAGCTAAGCCAAAGGAGCTGACCGCGGAGCAGATTGTGGAGATGGAGCGCGAGACAGCCAATCTCGACCGGGAAGTGCGCGCGATCGAAGACAGCTATGGGGCCGACAATCTCGCCTTGGCGGTGATCACGGGATTTGTGTCAAAGTTGCTCGATAACGCTGCCGTGCTGCGTCACCTTGCCAAGGTTCATCCCGATATACTGGGCGAGTTCCAGAAAATTCGAGACGCCGAAAAAATTCCGGCTTGAGGTTTGATGGGGACCCGGACCCGAAAGCGCGGGGACCGCAGGAGACGCCGCACGGTGGGGCGGATCAAGTGCGGGGCAGGAAGGGCGGCGATCCCGCTGAGGCCTGCCAAGGCTGGCAGCCATAGGCCAGCCGACTTGCCGCATCCCGCAAGTTCCTCCTGCATGCCGGCAGGGATGTAGTCGGCATGCTTCTGTCTTTTGGTGAGATCGATCACACCGCATAGAGCGCTGGCAGGTCAGCTCGAATTTGACATGGCTCCCGTGACCACGGCAATCCATGCCTCAACCTCGCGCTCGCTCCAGCGCGCTGCCGCTGGCGTGATCTTGTATGGCCTTGGGAAGCGCCCTTCGCCGATCATGGCGTAGATCATGGTCTTGCCAAGGCCCACCCGATGCCGAACCTCAGCAAGCCTCAGCAATCGATCCGGCACCGGTGCGGCATCCGTTTCGCTCATCATTTACGTCGTTCCAGCCCATCGCGGGCCTTTGCGAAACCGCGGTCGCTCGCAAGGAAGGCAGCGAGCATGTGCGGGACCAGATCGGCAATCGCCTGCTCATCGCCATAGGCCTGCTGGTAGATCGCCGCGTAATCCGCCAAGGCCAGATGAAGGTCGGGCGCGATGCTGATCGTCAACTTTACGGGCGTTCTGTCCGGCAGGCGGGGTAGCTTGAGATCTGCCATATCGAGCTCCTATTCCTTCCAGGGTGCCAGGATGAGATCGCGGTGAACGACCAGCCGGACCGGCGCGCCTGGTCGGATCGTGATGGTCGGCTGGATTTGCAGGTTGCGGGACGTGATCTGGTCGCCGGCGCGCGAGACGTTCTGCTGCATGGATTGGCGGATAGCCTGGACAAGATCGCTCTCCCCGCTGAATGTCACGTTAGCGCCAACGCCAAGCAGGGTCGAAATCGCGACGCCCTTGAGCAGCGCCCAAGTGTGAAAATCGACGCGATCCGCAAGCCCGGCATAGCCCGACGGGTCGGTTGCCGGCACATTGTCGAGCCGGATCGAGCTGCCGTCCGGCAGGATGATCCGTTGCCACACCACCAGTGCGCGCTTCTGCCCGAAGGCGACCACGCTGTCGTAGCTGCCTATCAACCGCGCGCCCTGCGGAATCAGAAGGATACTTCCCGTTGCGCTGTCGAACACCCGTTCGGTGACCTGGGCGGTGACGAGACCGGGGAGGTCCGACCTGAGCCCGGTAATCAGGCTGGCGGCGATGACGCTGCCGGCGGACAGCATGTTCGGTGACGCCGGCGGGCTCAACCGACGCTCGTTGACGTCGCTGGCGGTGTCGCGCGCGGCCACGAAGTCAGCCTTGCGCTGCTGCGCATTGGGATCACGATCGAGATCGATCGCGAGCCGCGACGCATCGGTGGCTGGGACCGGTGGCGAGGATGGCATTGCATCGCCGCCGCGGATCGGATCGGTGCGATTGCCGGACTGCACCAGCACCGCCGACTCGCGCGCAGCCTTCAGTTCTGCGGCCTTTCGCTCCCGTTCGGTCACGGCTGCCTGGTCAGCGCGCGACGCTTCACCGCCCTCCGACGCGATCCCCATGGCGCGCTGGTGCTCAAGGATCGGCCGGCCAAGGTCGCCCGGCAAAGGGGGGCCGAGCTTCGGCACGTCACCATAGCTGCCCGGCAGGCGGTTGAGGGTATCGGCGGGTGCCTTCGCGGCTACGGGCGGGTCATCTGCCGGTGCCGCTAGGTGCAGGTCCGTGGACCGAAGCGCCACCCACGCCGTCGCGGCCAGACTGACCGAGCCGAGCGCCGCGATGCCGACAATGGCTCCCCGCTTGAAGCGGATCGCACGCGCGGGCCGCGCGCGCAGCGCCAGCGTCTCCGGATCCACCTTGGCCGGGATGGCCGGGGCTTCAGGTGCCGGTGGGAAGGCTGCCTCGGCGGTCATGATTCCCTCCGGTCAGGCGCACCTTCCGCTACCCGGCGGATGCGGACGATCTGCTGGCGCTTCGCACCGAGGCGAAGCTCGGCAACGTCGAAAAGGCGATCGACGACATAGAAGCGGCCCTTCACGCGGTAGTTGACGAGCTGGGCCTCGCCTTTCCCGTCCACCAGAAAGAGTGGCGGCGCCTCACCGACGGCCAGCGTCGCCGGGAACTCGATGAAGGTCTGCCGCCCGTCGTCGAAAGCGCGAAAGGGCCGCCAGGTCGGCCGATCGCCCGATACGGCATAATTGAAGTGCAACTGCTCGACCTCGATCCCGGTCGCCACCGGTGCCACCGCCTCGGCTGCTGCGGTCGCGCGCTTCAAGGCGATCAGCGCATCCTGCGGATAGGTCCAGGAGAGCGCGGCCATCGCCGATTTCGCCCGGCTGGTCAGGTTGAGATGATAGGTGCGCCGGTCGGTCGTGATGACGAGGTTGGTCGACAGGCCTACGCTGAACGGCTTGACCAGCACATGCGTCCGGCGTTCCGCGGCCGACCCGCTGGTGGTATCGCCGATTACCCAGCGCGCCGTGTCGCCGCTGGCGACCGCGACCAGCGTTTCGCCCGGCTGCAAGGCAATGTCGGTTACGCGCTCTGGTGCCGTGGCGACGGAATAGATGGCGCCATCGGCGAACGGATAGACCTGCACGGGGTTGACGGAGCCCTGTACGACGGGAACGTTCGTAGACCCATCGTCGGCGCCGACAATCGGCGGGGTAACCCGCCGGGTATTATCGCGCGGCGAAGTTGCCCCCGCGCTGGCGTCTGCAACGATCAGGCAAGGCACGAGCAGCGCGGCGGTAGCAGAAGTTCGGGTCATGGCTGGGTCTCCGGATTGCCGGTGGGTTGAGCGCCAAGGTTCGGGTCGAGCGGCGATCCGAACGGGACATTGGCGGGGGGCGGCGCAGTCCGCCCCGGAGCAGGCGACGCTGCGGGCTCGAGTTCGCGGCTCCAGTCGATTGCGTCGATGTAGATGCCGAGCGGGTTCTTCCGGAGCGTGTCGGCCGATACCGGCGGCTTGGTCAGGATCGTCAGGATGCCGGTCCAGTGGGAGGCGCCTGCCGCGTTCCCACGCTCATTGGCCGTCTCGGTCCACTTCACTTGAGACATGCGCCGACGCCTTTAGCTGCAAGCAGCTTGGACATACGCGTCGGCCACCCGGCAGCATCTATGGCGGGTCAACTTTCCCAAGCGAGGTTCTCAAGCCTCGGCGCCGCCCTCGCGACGCGGGGCCAGACTAATGCCATGACTCGGAGAAGCAATACCGAACTCGCTGGATTCTCGCCCTTCTCCGAACGAGAGGCCATTCCTAACATGGAGGCTGCCGAATGACGCTGCCCGATCGTGCGTCTGCCATTTTCGGACATTCGCGACCGCAGTGGAACTCCTTCTGGCTCAATTGCCAAACCGTTGGCCGCAGCGGTTCGTATCAATCCGGCGAAAAAACCCGGGCGCGGACCCGGGCGTGAGCCCGGTACCCCGAAAATTATTCAATAATTTCAATGAGTTTTGGCGGAGCGGGAGGGATTCGAACCCTCGATACGCTTTTGGCGTATACTCACTTTCCAGGCGAGCGCCTTCGACCACTCGGCCACCGCTCCGCATTCCCTGGCAGGAGGCTGCCCCTAGAGGTTGGCGGGCCGGGGTGCAAGTGATAGGCGATTGCCCGCCGGCGGCGGTTCATGCCACAGTCCCCCGATGCTGATCCCCCTGCTCATGATGCTCGCCGCCGGTCAGGCCGCACCAAAGCCTGCCGCGCCACCGCTTCCTTCCGATGCCATCGCTGCCGACTGGCGCCCGATCCCCGATGACGAGCTGATGATCATCACCCTGACGGGCAATCGCACCGTCGTGGTGCGGCTGGCGCCACGCCTGGCGCCGCAGCATGTGGCCAATGTCCGCAAGCTCGCGCTCGCGCATTGGTGGGATGCCAGCAGCGTCTACCGCGTGCAGGAAAACTGGGTCACGCAATGGGGCGACGTGACCGAGAAGAAGCCGCTCGCGGTGGGCGTCGTCGCCTCGCCTGCCGCCGAGTTCGACATCCCCGTCTTCGATGCGGCGCAACGCCTCAGCCGCGCCGACGCCTATTCCACCATGTCCGGCGTCACTGCCGATGGCTGGCCGATCGCGACCGATGGCAAGGCTGCCTGGATCCCGCATTGCTACGGCACGGTCGGGGTCGCGCGCGACGCGCTGCCGAATACCGGCAGCGGATCGGAGCTGTTCACGCCCATCAGCGGTGCCGCGCGGCGGCTCGATCGCAACTACACGGTCGTGGGGCGGATCATCGAGGGCATGAAATATATGTCAGCCATGCCGCGCGCTGCGGCAGCCGACGGCTTCTACGCGACGGGGGAGGAGCGGACCTGGATCTTGTCGGTGCGGCTCGCCAGCGACGTGCCGCCGGCGGAACGCCCCAGGTTCGAATATCGGTCGACCGACAACCCCCGCTTCGCCGCCTATATCAGGCTGCGCGAAAACCCCGCCGCCCCGATGATCGGCTTTGGCGGCATCGATATCTGCGATCTCCCGCTCGCGACGCGGCGGGCCGGGACGCAATAGCCGGGAGGTTGGCGGTGGGAGGCCCGGTACGGCGCTCAGCGGCCGACCCAGTCGGCCACCTCGCCGGCCACCTGGTTCGCCGCCTGGTTGATCGATACGCCGGCCGGGCCGGCCGCGATCTCGCTGACGGGCACGCGTGCCTCGAAGCGCCGCTTCTCGATCACGTTGCCCTGCTGGCGCATCAGCGCCGCGTCGAAGACGACCACCGCCTGGTTCGATCCGGCCTCCACCCCGAAGGCGCGCAGCTCGCCCGTCAGGCGCGCGCCGGGATCGGCGATCGACTGGGTGGTGCTGAGCACGACGCGGCCGGTCTTCGCCGCGACGGTATCCGATAGCAGCCGGGCGAACAGCCGGGCGGGCGGCTCCACCCATTGGGCGTTGGCGATATAGGCGAGGTCGGTCGCGCTGGTCTGCACCGGCACGCGCGTCGTCGCGAGCGCCTGGGATACCGCCGGTACCATGATCGTGATGGTCGGCACATCGGCGGAGGACCGCGTCTGGCCCGCCGGCACCGATGCCGCCGAACTGATGGTGAGCAGCGAGGGCGGCGGCTTTGCGCTGAAGCTAACACAGGCGGCGAGGGGGGCCAGCGCCGTCAGCGCGAGCAGGGGCCTGGAGGTGCGGATGCGCATCGGGAGCCTCATTTCTTCTTGCCCTTGTAGTCCGGGAGCTTGGGTCCGCCGACCAGCGCGCCGGCACCGCCCTGATCGATCTTCTCCGCGACCGAGGTGAGCGCGGCCGACATCTGCCGCAGGTCGCGGACGAGCTGGCCGACTTCGGGAAGCGTCTGCTTGGAGAAGGTCTGGATTCCGGGGCGCGCGTCCCCGATCGCGGCATCGAGCGTTTCCATGCTGTGCTGCGCGGCAGCGACTGCCTTGGTCAGGTTCTGCGTCGCGGGGCGGACATCGTCCTTGATCAGCGCATTGGTCGTTCCGGCCAGTTCGCCGATCTGCTGCGCCGCGTCGCCGGCTTTCTGGATGGCAATGCGGGTTTCGGCGATGGTGGCGGCGATCTCCGGGCCGCGGTCGGCAAGCGCACCGGTCAGGCGATTGGTGTTGGCAAGGATGCCGCTGATCGACTTCTGGTTCTTGTCGGACAGCAATTCAGTCAGCCGCTCGGTCAGCGTGGACAGGCGCTCGAGCAGCTTCGGCGCGGAATTGAGCAGCGCGCCGAGGCCGCCCTGCTTCGGCGGGATCACCGGCACCCCGAAGGGGCAGTCGATCTCCGGATGGACTTCGGGGCAGCCGATCGGCGGCGCACCCTTCACCGCACCGTCGAGCTGGATCTGGCTGACGCCGGTGAAGCCGACGCCCTGGATCGTCGCGGTCGTGCCCTGCAACACCGGGGTCTCGTCGTTGACGCTGATGCGGACGCGGACGAACTGGGGATCAGGCTTCCACAGCGCGATCTCCTTCACCTGGCCTGATGGGACGCCCGAGAAAGCGACCGCGGAGCCCTTGTTCAGGCCGTCGACGGACTGCTTGAAGAAGATGTCATATTCCTTCTCCGCCGTGGAATTCCACCGCGCGATCCAGACGAAGAAGATCGCCAGCACCGCGAGCAGGATCAGCACGACGCTGCCGACTAGGACATGGTTCGAACGGGTTTCCATCAGTCGCTAGCCCCTGTCTTGGCTGTCTTGTCGGCGGATGCCGCCGTGTGCCGCTGGTGTTCGAGCGTCGCCGTGGCGGCCCGGCCTCGCGGGCCCTTGAAATATTCCTGGATCCACGGATGGTCCAACGCGAGAAGTTCGTCGATCGTGCCGACAGCGATCACCTTCTGGTCGGCAAGCACTGCGACCCGGTCGCAAATCGCATAGAGCGTGTCGAGATCATGGGTGATCAGGAACACGGTCAGCCCCATGGTCTTCTGCAGCGAGGCGATCAGCTCGTCGAACGCGGCGGCGCCGATCGGATCGAGGCCGGCGGTCGGCTCGTCGAGGAACAGCAGTTCCGGATCGAGCGCCAGCGCGCGGGCCAGGCCGGCGCGCTTGCGCATCCCGCCGGACAGTTCGGCCGGATATTTCGGCCCCGCATCGGGGGGCAGGCCGGTCATCACGACCTTGTAGGCGGCGATTTCGTCGAGCAGCGTCTGGCCGAGCCCCGGATAGAATTCGCGCAGCGGCACCTGGGTGTTTTCCGCCACCGTCAGCGTGGAGAACAGCGCGCCGCCCTGGAACAGCACGCCCCAGCGCTTGCGGATATTGGTCGCGTCGGTCTCGTCGCGGTCGATCGTATTCTCGCCGAATACGGTGATCTCGCCTTCGTCGGGCACCTGCAGCCCGATGATCGAGCGCATCAGCACCGATTTGCCCGTGCCCGATCCGCCGACCACGCCGAAGATCTCGCCGCGCTTCACCTCCACATCGAGGCCCTCATGCACGATCTGCTCGCCGAAGCTGTTCTTGAGGCCGTGGACCGAGATGACGATCTCGTCGTCGTGCGAGGGCGTCATGTCCAGCCGATCCAGGTGAAGAACACCGCGAAGAACGCGTCGAGCACGATGACGAGGAAGATCGCCTGCACGACGGCCGAGGTGGTACGCATGCCGACCTGCTCGGCATCCGCCTCCACCAGCATGCCCTGGAAGCATCCGGCGATCGCGATGATCGCCCCGAATACCGGTGCCTTGACCAGCCCGACATAGAGATCGGTGATCGGTACGACCTCGCGGATGCGCTGGACGAAGGTGATCGGGGGAATGCCGAGCGAAATCCAGCAGAACAGCCCGCCGCCGATGATGGAGATCAGCGAGGCGTAGAAGCCGAGCAGCGGCATCATCACGACCGCGGCGATCACCCGGGGCAGCACCAGCGCCTCCATCGGCGATACGCCGATCGTGCGCATCGCGTCGATCTCCTCGGTCAGCTTCATCGTGCCGATCTGTGCGGCGAAGGCCGATCCGGACCGGCCCGCGACCATGATCGCCGTCATCAGCACGCCCAGTTCGCGCAGCGTGATGCGGCCGATCAGGTTGATCGTGAACACTTCGGCGCCGAACTGCCGGAGCTGGACTGCCCCCTGCTGGCCGATGACGATGCCGATCAGGAAGCTCATCAGCCCGATGATGCCGAGCGCGGTCACGCCGACCACCTCGAAGCGCTGGACAGTTGCATTGAGTCGGAACCGGCGATGCTTGATGACGCTGCCGAACGCGATCACGGTGGCGCCGAGAAAGCCGAGCAGGCCGTAGAGCGTCTTGATCCCGATGACGAGCGCATCGCCGATCTCGCCCACGACCCGGACGAAGCCGATCTCCGCAGCGGGCCGCATCGCGACCGGCTGGTCGGCGGCCTCGACCTGTTCGAGCAGATGCTTGCTGTCGGCGTTGAGGCCATCGATCTTCGCGCCGCGCTGCATGGCGAAGCGGTGGACCAGCCAGGCGCCGATCGTGTCGATCCGGCTGATTCCACTAAGGTCGATCCGGTCGACGGGGCCGTCATAGCCGCGCAGCCGCTCGGGCAGGTCGCCGATCTGCGCGAGCGAGAGATCGCCGGTGAATCGCAGGACGTCGCCGCCGGCGGCCCGTTCGTGCGAGAAAGCGGCCATCTCAGTCATATGCGGCACCATTGGTGCAATCGCGCTGGATCGGCAAGCCGCGCCGTGCATAGGATGGACCGATGGAAACGCCCGCCTCGCACAAGCTTGCCATTTACGACATGGACAAGACGATCACCCATGCGCCGACCTGGATGTCCTTCCTGGTCCGCACGGCACGCAGCGAAGCGCCGTGGCGGCTCGCCCTGTTGCCGTTCGCAGGGCTCGCGACCGCTGCCTATGCGCTGAAGGCGATCGACCGGGCGCAGCTCAAGCAGATGACTCAACGTCTCCTGCTCGGGCATCGGCTGCACATCGCCGATGCGCGGCGCGTCGCCGGCAGCTTTGCCGATCGGGTCGTCGCCACCGGGGTCTTCGCCGGCGCGCGCGCACAGATCGCGGCCGATCGCGCGGCCGGTTACCGTCTGGTCATGGCGACCGCGTCCTACCGCTTCTACGCCGCGGCGATCGCCGAGCGCCTCGGCTTCGACGATGTCGTCGCAACCGAGGTGGAGCATCTCGACGAGATGCTGCGCGCGCGCATCTCGGGCGAGAATTGCTACGGCCCCGGCAAGCTGCGCATGATCGAGGCGTGGATGGCGGCGCAGGGTATCGATCGCGCCGACACGCACGTGCGCTTCTATTCGGATCATGTGTCCGATGCGCCCGTGCTCGGCTGGGCGGACGAAGGGTTTGCGGTCAACGCGCACGGGCCGCTGCGCACACTTGCGCGCGAGCGCGGCTGGCCGATCGTCGACTGGGAGCGATAGCGGCTCACAGCAGCACGTCCACGGCGTGGAGAAGCAGGCCGACCAGGCCGCCGACGAGCGTGCCGTTCACGCGGATATATTGCAGGTCGCGCCCCACCGCATTCTCGAGCCGGCGCGTGATCGTGCGGGCATCCCAGCCGCGCACCGTCTCGGAGACGAGGCGGACGATCCCGTCGCCATAATCGGCGGCCATGCCCACCGTGGCGCGGCGCACGAAACGGTTGATCGTCGCGCGGAGCATCGGATCCTGTTGCAGCGTGCCGCCGAGCTGGCGCAGCGCATCGCCCAGCTGGCCGGTCAGTGCGGCATCGGGATCGCGCGCGATGCGCAGCAGCGCCGCGCGCGCCTGCTCCCACAGCCCATCCAGCCAGGCCTGCATCGCCGGATTGTCGATGATCTCGGCTTTCAGCCCCTCGACCCGCTCGCGCATCCGCTCGTCATGCTGCAGGTCCTGGGCAAGCGACGCCAGGCCTTCCTCGGCCTTGGCGCGCAGCGGATGCGCGGGATCCTCGGCCATGTCGACCAGCAGCTTGTCCAGCCCGTCGATGATCTTGTTGGCCAGCGTTTCGTCGAGGCCGGTCCAGCGCATCACTGATCCGGCGCGCTCGTGCACGATGGCGCGAATCATGTGCTCGTTGGCGGCGAGCACCTTGGCGGCCCAGCGGATGATCCCGTCGAGCAGCGGTGCGTGTCGTCCTTCCGCGATGGCGGCGGTGAGCGCCTGGCCGAGCAGGGGCGAGATTTCGAGGGCGCGGAGGCGCTGGCCGATCGTGGTCTTGACCATGCCGCCAAGGCGTTGCTGGTCGAACGCGTCGAGCATGTCCGCCGCGAGGCGCGACGCCCCCACGCGCAGCCGCCCCTGGGTTCCCGCCGGGCTCGCCAGCCAGCGCCCCGCGGCGCCGGCCACGTCGAGCTGGCGCATCCGTCGCGCGACGACGCCCGGGATGAGGAAATTGTCGCGAAGGAAGGCGGCGAGCGTCTCGCCGATGCGGTTCTTGTTGCGCGGGATGATCGCCGTATGCGGGATCGGCAGGCCGAGCGGGTGGCGGAACAGGGCGGTGACTGCGAACCAGTCGGCCAGGCCGCCGACCATCGCTGCCTCGGCAAAGGCCCGCACGAAGCCGATTGCCGGGTGCACGGGGGCGAGCGCACGGGCGGCGAGGAAGATTCCGGCCATCAGGATCAGCAGCCCGGTGGCGATCCAGCGCATCTGGCGCAGCCCCGCCGGGATGGTTTCGCCATTGCGGGGCGGTCGGGCGAGCAGGTTCATGTCCGAAACAATCCCCGAAAGCGGGGATTGTTCAAGTCCGAAGTCGATTTGTGGTCCGATCCCGTCCCGGATCGGGCCGGACCACGCATCATTCCGCCGGCTGGGGCCCGTCGTCGCCCGGCCGATAGAGGATCGCTCCGGGCTTCCCGCCGAGGCGCGGCGGGGTCGGGTCATGGTCGATCACCGGGCGCCCGTCGTCGCCGGGGCGATAGGTGAGCAGCCGGCGGCCGAGCTTCGGCCCGATCCAGCGCTCGATGCCGACCGCCAGGCTGAAGCTGGCGGGCACGATCAGCAGCGTCAGCACGGTCGACAGGCTGAGGCCGCCGATCACGACGATGCCCATCGGCGCGCGCCAGGATCCGTCGCCGCTCAGCGACAGCGCGGTCGGCACCATGCCGGCGACCATCGCCACCGTGGTCATCACGATCGGCTGGGCGCGCTTGTGCCCCGAATCGATGATGGCGGCGGCGGTTTCGACACCCTTGTTCATCTCCTCCAGTGCGAAATCGATCAGCAGGATCGAGTTCTTGGCGACGATGCCGAGCAACATGAGGATGCCGATATAGACCGGCATCGACACCGGATTGTTCGTTATGAGGAGGCCGATGAGCCCGCCGAGCGGCGCGACCAGCAGCGAGAGCATGTTGACGAAGGGCGGCAGCAGCCGGCGATAGAGCAGCACCAGCACGGCAAAGACGAGGAAGACGCCCGCCGCCACCGCGATGAGGAAGTTGTTCACCATCTCGGCCTGCCATTTGGCCTGGCCGAGCGTCAGTTCGCTGATGCCGACCGGCAGGTTCTTCATCGCCGGCAGATCGTGGATCTGCTTCATCGCGACGCTGGAGACGACCTGCTTGCCGTCCGGCCCATTGCCGCGATCGGCGCCGATCGTGATCTGGCGCTGTTGCGCGACGCGGTCGATCTTGGTCGGCCCGGCACCGAACCCGATCTCGGCGACGAGGCTGAGCGGCACCGATCCGCCGTTCGCGGTCTGGACCGGCAGGTTCTGGATCGTCGACAGCCGCTGGCGGGCATTCTGGTCGAGCGCGACGCGGATCGGAATCTGGCGATCGGACAGCGAGAATTTGGCGCTGTTCTGGTCGATGTCGCCCAGCGTCGCGATGCGAATCGCCGAGGACAATGCCTGGGTCGTCACCCCGAGGCTGGCGGCCAGGTCCATGCGCGGCGCGATCACGATCTCCGGCCGCTTCAGGTCGCCGGTGATGCGCGGCGCGACGATCGCCGGCAATTTCGCCATCTGGTCGACGATCTTGATCGCCGTCGCGGTCAGCAGCGCAGGATCGTCGCCACCGAGCGTCACGGTCAGGTCGCGGCCGCTGCCGCCCCAGCCATTGCTCGACCGGAACGATACGCGCGCGTCCGGAATCTTCGCGAGCGTCGGCGCGAGCGAGCGCTCGAAATCCGTGCTCTTCATGGATTTCTTGGGCTTGAAGATCGCCGTGACCCGGCCGTTGCCGACAAAGGCGCGCGAATAGACCGATTCGACGTCGGGCTGCTTCTGCAGGAAATCGGCGACGTTGCGCACGACCAGCTTGGTCTCGGCGAGCGTCGTGCCCGGCACCATCTCGATCGTCGCCGTGCTCGAATCCTGGTCCTGGTCGGGCTGGAAGGTCATCGGCAGCACGCTGAACAGGTAGACGGTCAGCGCGAAGGAAACGACGCCGCCGACGACCGCTGACCAGCGATGGTTCAGCGTCCATTTCAGCGTGGACATGTACATATCCATCAGGCGCCCCTCGCCATGCTTCGCCTGGCCATGGGCCTTGAGGAAATAGGCGGCGATCATCGGGGTCACGAGGCGGGCGACCGCAAGGCTCATCAGCACCGAGACGACGACGGTCAGGCCGAAATTCTTGAAGAACTGGCCCGAGACGCCCGGCATCAGGCCGACCGGCAGGAACACCGCGACGATCGACATGGTGGTGGCGAGCACGGCGAGGCCGATCTCGTCGGCGGCGTCGATTGCCGCCTGATAGGCGCTCTTGCCCATGCGCATGTGTCTGACGATGTTTTCGATCTCCACGATCGCGTCATCGACCAGCACGCCGGCCACCAGGCTCAGCGCCAGCAGCGTCATCTGGTTCAGGTTGAAGCCGAGCAGGTCCATGAACCAGAAGGTCGGGATCGCCGAGAGCGGGATGGCCAGCGCGGAAATGACGGTCGAGCGCCAGTCGCGCAGGAACAGGAACACCACGATGACGGCGAGCACCGCGCCCTCGACCATTGCTTCCATCGCCGAGTGATATTGCATCTCGGCATATTTGACCTGGTCGAAGATCAGCTGGAAATGGACCTTCGGGTTGCGCTTCTCGAGCGCCGCGAGCTTTTCCTTGGCCCCCTTGTACACCGACACGTCCGAGGCGCCCTTGGAGCGCTGGAAGTCGAAGCTCAGCACCTGCCGGCCGTTCATCTCCGATGCGGAGCGCTGCTCGGCATAGAGATCGCGCACCTGCGCGATATCGGAGAGCTTGATCGAGCGGCCATTGCCGACCGCAATCTGGGTCTGGCCCAGGTCATAGGCGTTCTTGGCATTGCCGAGCACGCGCACCGATTGCTCGGATCCGGCGATTTCGGCCCGTCCGCCGGCTGCGTTCAGGTTCACCTGGCGCAGTTGCTGGTTGACCTGGCTCGCGGTGAGGCCCTGCGCCTGAAGCTTGGCCGGATCGAGGATGACGCGGATTTCGCGGTTCACGCCGCCATTGCGGCTGACGGTCGCCATGCCGGGAACCGACAGCAGCTCCTTCGACACATTATTGTCGATATACCAGCTCAGCTGCTCGATCGTCATGTCGGTGCCGATTGCGGCATAGCTGGCCAGGTCGTCGCCCGAGGTGTTGGCGCGGGAGACCTGCGGTTCGAGGATGCCGTCGGGCAGATCGGAGCGGACCTGCTGGATCGCGCTGCGCACGTCCTCGACCGCGCGGTCGATCGGCGTGCCGATATTGAGTTGGACAATCGTCACCGAGCTGCCCTCGGTGACGGTCGAATTGATCTCGTCGATACCCTGCAGGCTGCGGACGGCGGACTCGACCTTCTGGGTGACCTGGGTTTCGAGTTCGGTCGGCGCCGCGCCCGGCTGGCTGATCTGCACGATCACCACCGGGAAATCGATGTCGGGATTGTTGTTCACCTCCATCGTGCTGAAGCTGACGATGCCGGCGACCGTCAGCATGAAGAACAGCACGATCGACGGAACCGGATTCCGGATCGACCAGGCGGAGATGTTCCGGAAGCTCATTGCACTCAGCCCTGCGTTTTCTGGAGGATCGGCTTGATCTTCTGTCCCGGATTCAGGAAGGCGCCTGCCGACAGCACGACCCGCTCATTGCCGGCCAGTCCCTCGACGATCGAGACGCCGCTGTCGGAAACCTCGCCGATCTTCACCGCGCGCCGCGCCACCTTGTTGTCGCTGTCGACGACATACACGAAATTGCCGCGGTCGTCGCTCTGGATCGCCGAGTTCGGCAGCTGCGGCACGTCGGTCGATCCCTGCTGGATCGATGCCGAGGCGAAGCCGCCCGGGCGGAGCGCCGGGTTGTAGCTGAGCGCGATGCGCGCGATGCCCTGGCGGGTCTGCGGATCGATCACCGGCGACACCTGCCAGACCTGGCCGGTAAAGGCCGTGTCGCCGCCGACCGGCGTGACCTTGGCCGAAACGCCGACCGGCAACCCGATCAGGTCGGCCTCGCTCAGCTGGGCGCGCATTTCCATCTCGCCGCCCTTGGCGAGGCGGAACAGGGTCCCGGAGCCCGAGCCGATGATCTGGCCCGGTTCCACGCTGCGCGTCAGCACCAGCCCCGCGGCCGGGGCGCGGATATCGAGGCGGCCGTTGCGCGCGTTCTGCTCGGCCAGCTGCGCCTGGGCGACGCGGACCCGCGCCGCCGCCGCATCGCGGGTTGCTGCCTTGCGTTCGAGATCGGCCTTGGAGATGAAGCCGCGATTGACCAGCGCCTGGGCGCGATCGAGTTCGGACTGGGCGATTGCCGCATCCGAGCGCGCGACATTGACCTGGGCCGCGAGCGAGGAAGCGGTCTGGGTCTGTACCGCGCGGTCGACCGTCGCCAGCACCTGCCCGGCGCTGACCCACTGGCCCGGCTCGACCAGCACACGGGTGACCATGCCGCCTTCGCCGGCGACGCCCACCGGCATCTCGCGGCGCGCGGCAAGCGTGCCGGTGGCGGAGATGATGCGCGCCGCCGCCTGGCGGCCGGGCACCGACACCGACACGCTCGGCAGCTGCTCTACCTTGCCGGCATCGGCCGTGGCGGCGCCGTCCTTCTTGCCGCTCGACAGGGCATAGGCGATCAGCGCGACGACCAGCACCGCCAGGACGACTGCGGCGATGATCCACCGGCGGCGATTCGGACGCTCCTCCCCGCCGGGCAGGGCGAGGTGATCGTCGCTTCCGAAGGTCGGCTGCCCATAGTTCATATGCGTCACTTTCCCGTCCCGCCCCTGTTGGCGCCCGTTTTTGGTGTCGGACTGTATTAGAGAAATAAGTCACCGACCTCAAGGGGTCGTTTTCTGCCGGCGGGGCATGGCCGTTTCGGCCGATTTTCGCAAGGGGATCGCGCCGTTATGGTAAGGAAACGGTTGCATATCGCCGGCATGGGCGCGAGGTTCGCGTCCGGTCTCGCGCAGCGGACCGCAATCTAGGGGAGTGAGCGATGCTTCTGCACAACACCTTTTTCGGCTGGATCCTCATTGGTCTCGTCGCAGGCGTTCTCGGCAAGATCATCATGCCGGGAAAGGATCCGGGCGGGTTCATCGTGACGATTCTGATCGGCATCGCCGGGGCGCTGCTGGCTGGCTATCTCTCGCCGATGATGGGGCTGCATATCGAAAGGGGCATCGAGAGCTATGTCGCGGCCACGGTGGGGGCGATCGTCCTGCTGGCGCTGTACCGCGTGGTGATGACGCGCCGGGTGCGCTGAATTCCCCGGTGGCCGTTCAGCTTCGGTTGACCTGATCGCCGGCAAGACGGGTGGGCGGGCCAACCGGCCCGGTCGATACGGGAGTATGAAGATGCGTTATTTAGCGACCGCCGCAGCGCTCGCGGCCCTGCCGCTCACCCTCGCGCCGGCGGCGGCACAAATTGCCCCGCCGATCATCACTGACGGCGCCGTCCTCGAGGTCGCCGCCGAAGGGCGGACGACAAGGGTTCCCGATGTCGCCACGATCCGCGCGGGCGTCGTGACCCAGGGCGCCACTGCTGCCGCTGCGCTGGGCGAGAATGCCCAGCGCATCGCCGCGGTGCTCGATGCGCTGAAGCGTGCCGGCGTTGCCCCGCGCGATATCCGCACGGCGAATGTCGGGCTCAGCCCGCAATATCGCTATGCCGACGGCCAGGCGCCGGTGATCACCGGCTATCAGGCGACCAATACCGTCGCGATCCGCTTTCGGGACGTCGCGAAGGCGGGTGCGATCCTCGATACGCTGGTGAAGCAGGGTGCAAACCAGATCGACGGACCGAGCCTGTCGATCGACCAGCCCGATGCGGCGCTGGACGAAGCGCGTGCCGATGCGGTCAAGCGCGCCCGCGCCCGGGCTGAGCTCTATGCCGGGGCGGCCGGTCTCAGCGTTTCGCGGATCCTGTCGATCTCGGAGAACGGCCAGAATGACGGCAGCACGCCGCAGCCGATCCTGTATGCGCGCGCCAAGGCGGACGCATCGACCGCGATCGCGGCAGGCGAAACCGATGTCACCGTCACGGTCAATGTCCGTTTCCTGCTGAAGTAGAAACGAAAAGGGCCGCCCGGTTGCCCGGGCGGCCCGCTTTCGCGCGCAGGGTATCGCCTTAGCGGACGGTGCCGCGGCGAACCAGATTGACGATCGCGAGCAAGATGATCGCGCCGATCAGCGAATAGACGAAGGTAGTAACCGTGATGATCTGATTGATCCCGCCGCCGAACAGGAACGAGGCGATGACCGATCCGATGATGCCGACGACGATATTGAGCAGGATGCCCTGCTGCCCGTCGGTGCGCATGACCATGCTGGCGAGCCAGCCGACAACGCCGCCGACGATGAGCCAGATAATGATACCCATTTTCTTCCCTCCGTTAGCCCCGGCGAGTCCGGGTTCGGACTGGAAAGACTCATGACTGCAGGAATTTGTTCCGCTGGCGTGTCGCGGATGAAAGGAAACCGCCGCCGCAGCCCTGCATGGGGCAGGGCGGCGACGGCGGTGTTCGGTTCGTGGCGCTTCGCAGCGCGGGATCAATATTTCTGCTGGCGCTCGTAAAGCGACCGGTAGTGCTGGATCCGCGTGACGCGCAGGCCGGGCATGCCCGACCGGTCGATCGCGCGCTGCCAGCCGGCGAATTCCTCCACCGTCAGGCCGTAGCGGTCGCACACCTCGTCGACCGACAGCAGTCCGCCATTCACGGCGGCGACCACTTCGGCCTTGCGGCGTACCACCCAGCGCGTCGTCTCCGGCGGCGGCAGGGTGTCCAACGTCAATGGTTCGCCAAGGGGGCCGATGACTTTGGCCGGGCGAATCTTCTGGTTTTCGATCATTCTCAACCTCGATCGGGGCGGGGGGCCCCCTCTCTGCTCTGCACTCTCACTATACCGGCGGACTTGAACGCCGGCTAAAGCGGCTCGGTAAACGGCGAGTTCATTCCTTCTTTGTCTCTCGTTAGCATTTCCGCGACCGCACGATTGAACGCGCCATGTTCCGGCGCAAACCAGTTCGCATGGCTGAGGGCGGGCACCAGATGCGTCTGGACCAGCGCCGTCGGGCTGGCTGCCTGGCGCGCGGCGATCCCCACCATCAGTACCGCCAGGTCCGGCGGCAGGACGGTGACGCTGGCGTCCGCCTCGAAACGGGAAAAACTCAGATCCATGGCGCCCTTTCCGGCGACGGAGACTCGATCGGGCCCTTGTTAGCGAAAGGGTCTGAAGTTCCGGTAAAGCTCGTCGAAATGCCTTGGAAAGGGGTTGCGCTTTGCATCGCGCCCTCGGGGCGCCTATCTGGCGCCGATGATGGACGAGGGTGATTTCCAGCTTGGAGCAGGGTCGGACGGCGCTTTGGCGGGGCGGCGCATCGTCGTCGCCATGTCGGGCGGGGTGGACAGCTCGGTCGTCGCCGCGCTCGCTGCGCGTACCGGCGCCGAGACGATCGGGGTGACGCTCCAGCTCTACGATCATGGCGAGGCGGTGGGCCGGGCCGGCAGCTGTTGCGCGGGTCGCGACATCCGCGATGCACGCGCGGTGTGCGACCGGCTGGGCATCGCGCATTATGTATTCGATCATGAATCGAGCTTCCGTGACCAGGTGATCGACGGTTTTGCCGACGAATATCTGCGGGGGCGCACGCCGATTCCCTGCGTCCGCTGCAATATGGGGCCGAAGTTCACCGATCTGTTCCAGGTCGCGCGCGATCTCGGCGCTGATTGCCTCGCGACCGGCCATTATGTCCGCCGGGTTGCGGGCGCAGCCGGTGCGGAGCTCCACCGCGCGGTCGATCCGGCACGCGATCAGAGCTATTTCCTGTTCGCGACCACGCAGGACCAGCTCGATTATCTGCGCTTTCCGCTCGGCGGCTTGCCCAAGGCCCGCGTGCGTGCGCTGGCGGCCGAACTGGGGCTGGGCGTCGCGGCGAAGCCGGATAGCCAGGATATCTGCTTCGTTCCCGACGGCGATTATGCCGCGCTGGTGAAGAAGCTGCGGCCGGAAGCCGATACCAGTGGCGAGATCGTCGATGAAGGCGGGCGCACGCTCGGGCGGCATCGTGGCCTGATCCATTTCACCGTCGGTCAGCGGCGCGGGCTCGAGATCGGGGGAACGCCCGAGCCGCTCTACGTCGTGCGGCTCGAGCCGGAGAGCCGCCGTGTCGTGGTCGGGCCCAGGGCGGCACTGGCGGTCGAGGCGGCCCGGCTCAGCGAGATCAACTGGATCGGCGGCGATCACCAGGGTCCGCTGACGGCCAAGGTCCGCTCGCTCGCCAGGCCGGTGCCGGCACGCCTGGTCGGTGATCGGGTGGTGTTCGAAGCCCCCGAATATGGGGTGGCGCCCGGGCAGGCTGCGGTGCTCTATGCGGGGGAGCGGGTCCTTGGCGGCGGCTGGATCGAGGAAACCGATCGCGCCCTGCTGGCTGCCTAGCGCAGCTTCAGCGCCGTGCCGCGGAACGGCTCGGGCTGGCAGCCCAGCACCGGATCATAATGCGCCGAGCGGCTGGCGATCAGCGGCACCCAGGCCGTCACCGTCTTGCCGGCTGGATCGTCGGAAAGACGGATCGGTTCCATGCCGGGTTCGAAATCGGCACGGCAGCTTTCCAGGCTGCGATTGCCGATATAGCGGCAGGCGCAGGCGACGCGCGCGGCATAGCCGGTGCCGAGTTCCAGCTGCGGGGTGATCGAGCGCGCATAGAAGAATGCCGCCGCGATCAGCACCAGCAGCGCGGTGCCCAGCCCGATCATGATCTGCCTTGCCTTCATCGGACCATACCCTATCGTGCCTGCCATGCTGCGCAAGGTCGCCCTTCTCGCGCTGGCGCCGCTTGCGCTTGCAGGCGCCGACACGCCGCTGCCCGCCAGGCCACGCTTCCTGGTCGTGCCCTGTCCGGGGGCTGATCTTTCCCGCGCGATGGCGCCGATTCGGCGCCTGTTCTCCGATCATCCGGAAACCCGCGCAGTGCTGGTGACGGCGGACGGCTGCCCGGCGCTCAAGGCCTATGCCCCCGGCTATTCGGACGTGAATCGCTTCATCAGCTGGTCGATGGCGAAGACGGTTACGGCGATGCTGGTCGGCGTGCTCGTCACCGACGGGCGGCTGCAGCTCGATGCCGCCGCGCCGATTGCCGAATGGCACGGGCCGGGCGATGCGCGCGCTGCGATCACGCTGCGGCAGCTGCTCCAGATGTCGTCGGGGCTGCAGCATGTCGAGGTCGGGGATCCGGTCGAGAATTCCGATACCAACCAGACCCTGTTCGTCAGCCATACCGGTGCGATGGCGGCGGCGGCGATCGATCATCCGCTCGAGACGAGGCCCGGCAGTAAATTCCGCTACAGCTCGCTGACCACGCTCATCCTGGCGGAAATCGTCACGCGAACGCTGACGGACAGCCATGATCCGCGCGTGCGGGCAAGGGCCTATGCCGATTTCGCCAAGAGCCGGCTGTTCGCCCCGGCCGGTATCCGCAGCGCCGTGCTTGAGTTCGACGGCGCCGGCACGCAGATCGGCGGCTCGATCATGCATATGACCTTGGATGATTGGGGACGGATCGGCGGGCTTCTGCTTGACGGCAGGGCTGCCGATGGCACGCAGGTGGTGGCGCCGAAATGGCTTGCCTTCATGAAGACGCCTTCGCCGACCAATGCCGAATATGGCGCGCAGACCTGGCTCAACCGGCCCGGCGGCGCCGAAGGCAAGGCGACGCTGTTCCCGGGCAAGGGCCCGGCCACCGCCGTCGCGGCGGACGGCCATCTCGGCCAGCTGGTCATCGCGAGCCCGGATAGCGCGCCGGGGCGCGGGATCGTCGTGGTGCGGCTGGGCAATACCCCGGACACGCGCAACCCGGCGCTGATGCAGGCGCTGGGCGATGTCGTCGCGGGGTTCGATCGCCGGCGCTGATCCTGCGCGGGTGATGCTGCTGGTGGGCTCGCCGGGATTCGAACCCGGGACCTACAGATTAAAAGTCCGTTGCTCTACCGACTGAGCTACGAGCCCGACCAGGCACGCGCGTTAGGGGCGGCGCGGGCGTCGGTCAACCGCGCGGACGCGCCAGGCAAGGTGCTGCATGCTCAGCGCCGTTACCGGATCGCGCCAGGCGGGGGCGATCTCCGCCAGCGGATCGAGCACGAACCGGCGCGTGCGGTACGCCTTGTGGGGTATCTGCAAGATCCTGTCCGCAACGACACCGCCGGACCAGAGGATGATATCCAGATCGATCACGCGCTCGCCCCAGCGGCGTCCGGCGCGGCGGCCGAAATCATGTTCGAGCCGCTTCAGCCGCACCAGCAGGTCGCGTGGCGATTCGGCCGAATCGAGCAGCGCGGCTGCATTGGCAAAGCGTCGCGACGAAGGCCCCAGCGGTGCGGTGGCGATGATGCGCGAGGTCGCGATGGTGCTGCCCAGCGCCGCCATCGCCGCGCGCACCTCCGCCGCTGGCGGGCCGTGTCTCCCGCGGCGATTCGATCCGATTGCGATGGCGTATCTTGTTACCGGCACGAAGACGTGCCTAGCGTCCCGGGATGTTTCCCCCAAGCCCGATCCCCGACAGCGAGCCATCGCATGATTGCCCGCTCTGCCCGCGCCTCGCCGCAGTGCGCGACTCGGTCCGCGCCGAGCATCCCGATTGGTGGAATGCGCCCGTGCCCGCCTGGGGCGATCCGGGTGCCTGGCTGGTCGTGGTTGGCCTGGCCCCGGGCAAGCATGGCGCCAATCGCACCGGGCGGCCCTTTACCGGGGACGGATCGGGCTCGCTCCTGTTTCGCGCCCTCGCCGCGCAGGGGCTCGCGACCGGTGCCTATGAGGGCCGGTCGGACGACAGCCTGCAGTTGCATGGCACGATGATTCTGAACGCGGTGAAATGCCTGCCGCCGCTGAACAAGCCCCTGCCCGAGGAAATCCGCACCTGCCGCACTTTTCTGGAACAGCAGGTCGCGGCGCTCCCGCAGGCGCGCATCTTCGTGGCGCTCGGCCAGGTCGCGCATCAGTCGGCGGTCAAGATGCTCGGCGGTCGGCTGCCGAAATGCCGCTTCGGTCACCTCGCCGAGCATCGCATGCCCGACGGTCGCATCCTGATCGATAGCTATCATTGCTCGCGCTACAACCAGAATACCGGCCGGCTGTCCGACGACATGATCGAGGCTGTCTTCGCCCGCGCGATCGAGCTGAAGGCTTCAGAGGGCCAGGACCAGCACCGCGACGACCAGCGTCACGATCCCGGTGAGGAAGCTGCGGTCGGCCCATCCGTCCCAGCGATCCATCGGAGCCGCTGACCGGATGGACAGGTAGGACAGGCCGCAACTCGCGCAGAAGCACAGGGCGCTGACCCAGGCCACTTCGTCGGCAAGCGTCTTCTGGGCATGGTCGCTGATGTGCAGGCCGGCGATGATCAGCAGCGTGATCCCCAGCAGGTTCGAGGCGGCATTGAGGATGTGGGTGGTCTTCTGCATCGCCGGTTCTTGTACCGGGCAAGCTGAACCTCGGGCAAACATATCGGCCGCGACGTGATCGCCGAATCGGAGGCTTTGGCTGGCGCCGTACGGTCGATGTCGCCGCGGTTCCATGCTATGCCCGGGTGTCATCAGGAGAACCGCCAAGCTGATCGTCGCCTTCCTCGCCTGGTCCGCGGCCGCGCCGGTTGGGCACGCGTTCCCGGCTCCCGCGGAGCCTGTCTGCCAGAAGGTGAATCTCAGCCATGCCCCGCTGCAGTCCGGGACGCCCGGTGTGCACCGGTTGACCGACGAGCCGGCCGCCAGGCAGGCGCTTGCCGTGTTGCGCACCGTCGATGGCTGCTCGAGGCCGGTCGTGGTCCGCGAGGATGTCGGCGCGCCGCAGCGCTAGGCTGGTCCCTAGATGTCCTGGGCCAGCCGCCCGTACAGGTCGGGCCGGCGATCCCGGAAGAAGCCGAAGGCAGCGCGATGGCGCTTCACGAGGTCGAGGTCGAGCGTTGCAACCAGGACCCCCGTTTCGTCTGCGCCGAATTCGGCGATCAGGTCGCCGCGCTCATCGGTGATGAAGCTGTGGCCATAGAAATGCTGGCCATGTTCGGTGCCGATGCGGTTGGCGGCAACGACCGGCACCACGTTCGATACCGCGTGCCCCACCATCGCGCGGCGCCATAGCCGGCTGGTGTCCAGGTCGGCGTCATGCGGCTCGCTGCCGATCGCGGTCGGGTAGAACAGGATCTCGGCGCCCATCAGCATCATTGCGCGCGCCGTTTCGGGATACCATTGGTCCCAGCATATCCCCACGCCGAGCGTCGCGGCGGGCCCAGGCCATACCTTGAAGCCGGTATTGCCCGGGCGGAAATAGAATTTCTCTTCATAGCCGGGGCCGTCGGGGATGTGGCTCTTGCGATAGACGCCCATTACCTTGCCGTCGGGGCCGATCATCGCCAGGCTGTTGTAATGATGCGGTCCGTCCGCCTCGAAAAAGCTGGTCGGGATCGATACGCCGAGCTCGGCCGCCAGCGCCTGCATCGCCAGCACCGCCTTGTGCTCGGACACGGGCTTCGCCTTGGCGAACAGGCCTTCGTCCTCCACCCGGCAGAAATATTCGCCTTCGAACAATTCCGGCGGCAGGATCACCTGCGCGCCCTTTGCGGCCGCCTCGCGTACAAGGTCGGAGACATGCGCGATATTCGTGTCGATATCGTTCGAGAAAGCGAGCTGCAACGCGGCGACGGTAAGTTCGGTCATGCGCGGCCCTTTAGCGGTTCGGATACGCTCCCGTCACCCCTCAGGCGGGAATCTGCTGGCTGATGCAATGGAAGCTTCCGCCACCCGTGAGGATCGAATCGGCATGAAGGCCGATCGCCTGCCGGTCCGGGAACAGGGCCTGGATCGCCGCCACCGCGGCTGCATCGTTCGCGGCGCCATATTGCGGCACGACCACCGCGGCATTGCCGATGTAGAAGTTCATGTAGCTCGCCGGCACGATCTCGTCGCCGCGCAGCACGCGGCCGGGCGATGGGATGCGGATGATCTCCACCGCATGGCGGGCCGCATCGCGGGCGGCATGCTGATAGACCAGCCAGTTGGGGTCATTGTCGTCGGGCTCCGGAATGGCGAGCCGGCCCGGCGCCACGAAGCGCGCGAGATTGTCGACATGCCCGTCGGTATGGTCGTGCATCAACCCGTCGCCGAGCCAGATCACGCTGGTATAGCCGAGATCCGCTGCCAGCCGCGACTCGATATCGGCGCGCGAGAGCCCGGGGTTGCGGTTGCGGTTGAGCAGGCATTGCTCCGTGGTCACGACCAGCCCGGTGCCGTCGCCATCGATCGCGCCGCCCTCCAGCACCCAGTTGCAGGACTCGGTCTCGATATGGCGCCGCGCCGCGAGGCGCAGGCCGATATCCTCGTCGCCGGGCAGGTCGTATTTGCCGCCCCAGCCATTGAACAGGAAATCCCGCGCATGGCCATCGCCGGTGACGATCGCTGCCGTATCGCGCAGCCAGATATCACCGAACGGCTCGACCACGATCTGTGCCGCGTCCCCGACCAATGCCGTTGCCGCACCCGCCGCCTCGTCCGTCGCCGCGACCAGCAGCACGCGCTCGCCCCTTCCTTCGGCATGGACGGCGCGGGCGAAGGCGGCGACTTCCGCGCGCGCCGGCTCGAGATCGTCTTCCCACAGCTCGGCATGGCTCGGAAAGCCGATCCAGACTGCCTTGTGCGGTGCCCATTCGGGTGGCGGGGTAAGGCGCTTCGTCATTTGACCTGCGCCTCCGCGCGGCTCTTGTCGCGGATCGTCCGGAATTCCGCGGTCGGGTACCAGTTGGGCCAGCCGCTTCCGGCGAGATCGCGGCCGAGCTGATAATAGATCTTCAGGTCGAGCACTGCACCCGACCAGTCCCAGTTGGGATCATATTCGTCCTGCGGCTTGTGGTAACGGCGCTCGTTATAGTCCTTCGCGGCGGCTTCGCCCGCTGCCTCGCCGCCCTTGACCAGGTCCTGGCCGGAGCCGCCGTCGAGCATCGGCACGCCGAGCTTGGCGAAGCTGAAATGGTCGGAGCGGAAATAGCCGCCGCGTTCCGGATGCGCCTCGGGTTTGATCAGCCGGCCCTCGGCGGCGACCAGTGGCACGATCAGGTCCTCCAGCTCGGATTTCCCCGCGCCGGTGACGACGAAATCCCTGGTCGGCCCGTTGAGGTTCAGCACGTCCATGTTCACCCCGCCCACGGTGCGTGCCAGCGGGTAGACCGGGTGTTCGGCATAGTAACGCGATCCCAGCAGCCCCGATTCCTCGGCGGTCACCGCGATGAACGCGATCGATCGCTTGGCCGGCCCCGCCCTTGTCTGGGCCTCGGCCAGCGCGACCAGTCCGGCTACTCCCGAGGCATTGTCGAGCGCTCCGTTGCAGATGCCATCGCCGTTGACGGCGTCGCAATGGCCGAGATGGTCCCAGTGAGCGGTATAGAGAACATAGTCGTCGGGCGCGGCGGTGCCCGGCAGCACGCCGATCACATTCTTGGACGCCTGGCGGCGGATCGTGTTGGAAAAGCTGACCGAGGCCTTCACGCCCAGCGGTATCGCCTTGAATCCCTTCACTTTTGCTGCTTCCGCCAGCGTGCCGAAATCCTGGCCGGCGCTGGCGAACAACGCCCTTGCTTTGTCGAGTTGCATCCAGCCGATCGCCTGGGACTGATCGAGATGGTCGCCCTTCTCGTCCAGCTCATGCAGCGCCCCCGTCCAACTCGATTGCACGACGCCCCAGCCATAGGCAGCGGGCTCGGTATCATGCACGATGATCGCGGCCGCAGCGCCCTGGCGCGCCGCTTCCTCGAACTTGTAGGTCCAGCGCCCATAATAGGTCATCGCCCGGCCCTCGAAGAGACCGTCCTTGCCCTTCATCTGCCAGTCGGGATCATTGACGAGGATGATGACGGTCTTCCCCTTCACGTCGATTCCGGCATAGTCGTTCCAGCCGCGCTCCGGCGCGTTGATGCCATAGCCGACAAAGACGACGTCGCTGTTCGTCACGGCGATCCGCGGCGTTGCGCGATAGGTGGCGATCACCATGTCCGTGCGATAGTCGAGCGACACGGGCGTCTTGCCGCCTGAGAAGGTCAGCGGGCTGACATCCCGAAAGCCGATTTCGACCAGCGGCACCTCCTGGAACCAGTCGCCGCGATTGCCTGGCTTCAGCCCGGCCGCCTTGAAGCGCTCGACGATATAGGCGACCGTCTTGTCCTCGGCCGGCGTGCCTGGCTCGCGACCCTCGAACGCGTCGGAGGACAGCGTCTTCGTCACGTCCTTCAGCGTCTGGACATCGATGTCAGGCGATTCCGGCGCTGCCGCCGTCAGGGCGATCGCGACCGGCAGCAGGAGCAGGGCGCGCAGCAGGGGGTGGCGGGGTTTGGTCATGAGCCGGTTCTGGCAGCGCGTCCGGGCCCGCGCAAGCAGCAGGAGAAAGAACCATCTTGGTCCGACAATCGCGTTGTCCCGGCCAAGCGCGTCGCTACAATGAAGGATAACTTCTGAAAACGGGGTGGGGTATGAAATTCTGGACCATGGCGGCGATGCTTGCAGCGTCGGGCGTAGTCGCGCAGCCAGCGGTCGCGGTAAGCGATGCCGCATCCAAATTCGGCGCGCGCCAGATGGTGGAGGACATCAGCCTCTCCCCGGACGGCAAGTCGATCGCGATCATCCAGCCGACCGCGGGGCGTGGCTCTGTGCTATATGTGGCGACCCTTGCGGGCACGCCGGAGATGAAGCCAATCCTGTCGTCGACGGGGTCGCCGGACCATCTGGACTATTGCGGCTGGGCAACTGCAACGCGGTTGATCTGCGGCATTGGGGTCCTCGAAAAGGTCGGAGGCGCCATTTCAGGTTATACCCGTCTCATCACCCTGAATGCCGATGGCTCGGATATGAAGATCCTGAGCGCCCGCAGCAGTTCCGCAGCGCTCGGCGTCGCCAGAAACGGCGGAGAACTTGTCGACTGGCTGGGGGACGACAGCGGCGCAGTGCTGATGACCAATTATTATGTGCCTGAGGCGTCGACCGGGCACATCGTCTCCAGTCAACGCCAAGGGCTGGGGGTCGATCGCGTGGATACCAAGTCCCTTGCGCGAAAGACGATCGAACAGCCCAAATCGGCTGCTGCGGAATATATTTCCGACGGGCGCGGCACGATCCGTGTCATGGCGGTGCAGCCGGATACGTCGACCGGCTATAGCGGCAGCCGCACGGTCTATTCCTATCGAAAGGCAGGTAGTCGCGAGTGGCTGCCGCTCAGCACGGTCACTTATGCCGGCGGCCTCTCTTCCGGCTTCGAGCCCTATGCCGTCGATCCAGACCTCAACGTTGTGTATGGATTCGACAACAAGGACGGCCGAACTGCTCTTTACAAGATTGCGCTCGATGGCAGTATGAAGGCCGATCTGGTGTATGAGCGCCCGGACGTCGATGTCGACGGACTCATGCGGATCGGTCGCCAGCGGCGTGTCGTCGGCGTCAGCTATGCCGGGGAAAAGCGCAACGCCGTTTTTTTCGATCCCACGATCAAGGCGCTGAGCGCATCATTGTCGAACGCGCTGAAGCAACCGATCGTGAGTATTCAGGACGCGAGCGCGGACGAAAGCGTGTTGCTGGTCTGGGCGGGGAGCGATCTCGATCCTGGTCGATATTATCTGTTCAACAAGAACACCAAGAGCCTTGCGGAGATCATGGCAGTCCGTCCGCAGCTTGCCCGGACGACGCTTGCCTCGGTCAAGCCGGTCAGCTTTCCCGCCGGGGACGGCACGATGATTCCTGGTTATCTGACGCTTCCTCCCGGCAGTGATGGCAAGGATCTTCCCGCGATCGTGTTGCCGCATGGCGGGCCGGAGGCGCGCGACGAATGGCAGTTCGATTGGTTGCCCCAATTCTTTGCCAATCGCGGCTATGCCGTGCTGCAGCCCAATTATCGGGGTTCGACCGGTTACGGCGCGGCCTGGTTCCAGCAGAACGGCTACAAATCGTGGAAGACGGCGATTGGCGATGTTGATGATGGCGGTCGCTGGCTGGTCAAGCAGGGGATTGCCGCGCCGGACAAGATCGCGATCGTTGGCTGGTCCTATGGCGGCTACGCGGCATTGCAGTCGGCTGTGCTTGACCCCGGCCTGTTCAAGGCGGTCGCTGCCGTGGCGCCGGTGACCGATCTTCAGGCGCTCGTCGACCGCGAGCAGGGCTATACCGATTACAAGCTCGTCGAGGAGCGAATCGGCAAGGGGCCGCACATCATCGAAGGGTCGCCTGCTCGCAATGCCAATCGCATCAAGGTGCCGGTGATCCTTTTCCATGGCGACCTGGATCTCAATGTGGCGATCGAGCAATCGCGTATCATGGAGTCGCGGCTCAAGGCGGCGGGCGGCAATGTCGAACTGGTCGAGTATAAGGGGCTCGACCACCAATTGGACGATGACCATGTTCGCGCCGAAATGCTCGACAGGATCGACACCTTCCTGCGCCGGTCGATGAACATGGGTCTCGCCGCCAACTGAGCGTGCGCGGATGCAGTGCTATGGCGCGCTCGCTCCGGCTCACCGCCAAAGGCTGTTGCCCAAACGGCAAAGGGCGGCCCTTGCGGACCGCCCTTCACTGCCGTCACCGTTCGGGTGAACTGATCAGCGCGAGTAGAACTCGACGACCAGATTCGGTTCCATCTTCACCGGATAGGGAACCTCGTCGAGCGTCGGCACGCGCGTGAAGGTCACCTTGGCGGCGCCATCCGGCGCGACATAACCGGGGATGTCGCGTTCGGCGAGGCTCTGTGCTTCCATCACCAGCGCCATTTCCTGCGCCTTGGAACCGAGCGTGATTTCCATGCCGGGGAAAACGCGGCGCGAGGCGATATTGCACTTCACGCCATTGACCTTGATATGGCCATGGCTGACGAGCTGGCGCGCAGCGAACACGGTCGGCGCGAACTTGGCGCGATAGACGATCATGTCCAAGCGCTGCTCGAGCAGGCCGATCAGGTTCTGGCCGGTGTCGCCCTTCATCCGTGCCGCTTCATGATAGCATGCCCGGAATTGCTTCTCGGTCACGTCGCCATAATAGCCCTTGAGCTTCTGCTTGGCGCGCAGCTGGATGCCGAAATCGGAGACCTTGCCCTTGCGGCGCTGGCCATGCTGGCCGGGGCCGTATTCGCGCTTGTTCACCGGGGACTTCGGACGACCCCAGATGTTCTCGCCCATCCGGCGATCGAGCTTGTACTTGGCGCTGGAGCGCTTCGACATGTGATATTCCTTGCAAGTGCCAACAACGAAACCGGCGCCCGGAGGCGCCGATCAATATCCGGTCATCGCTCCACCAAATTCCTGGAACAAGGCAGGGCCACCGCTTCACCGGAGTGCGGGGCCTTTTGCGAAGGGGCGCCCTCTTGCAGAAAGCGCGCCCGGGGTCAATCGACAATTACTGATCGCGCAAGCCGCCACTGCGTCGCGCTGCATCGCCGAATTGCTTGGTCGCCTTCTCATTTGCCTCATCGATAGTCGTCCATTCTGCCCTGGTGTGGCAGATCGACTTGCCCCCGAGGATGGAGCCGGTCACCGCCTCACGACGGCAGATCTTCTTGTTGGGGTCAGCAGGCTTCTGGTCCTTGGCGAAGGCCGAAGTCGATGCGACGGCGAAAAGCGCGAATACGACGGTGAAAAACGCACGCATGAAAGAACGATCTCCCGATCAAAAAAGACTCGATTACATCTCGCTGCATCGCAGTATTGAGACAGGCCTAGCTCTACCGTAGTTTCCGCGCAACCCTCCAGAAAGGTACGACTAATTTGCGATTAAAGTGGCGAAGTGCGACGCTTCCGATCACCGTCGATGCTGCCTATCGCCGCGGCCGCTTCCCCGCCAGGGCGCTCAGCACGCCGCGAAAGGTGCGGACTTCCTGTTCCGACCAGCCCGGCTTGGTCAGCAGGGTGCGCAGCGTGCGCCGGACCACCGGTTCGCGATCGGGCAGATGGAAATAGCCCGTTTCCTCGAGCATTGCGCCAAGCTGGGCGATCATGCCTTCCAGATGGTCCTGCGGTGCCGGCGGATGGATCTCGGTCTCGGGCGGCGAGGCGAGCGCCATGCCCTTCGACCATTCATAGGCGACCAGGATCACTGCCTGGGCGAGGTTGAGCGATCCGAATTCCGGATTGATCGGCACGGTGATGATGGTGCGGGCCAGCGCGACATCATCGGTTTCCAGCCCGGAGCGCTCGGGCCCGAACAGGACCGCCGAGCGCCCGGGCGCGGCATGGATCGCGCGGCCGGCTTCCTCCGGCGTCACCACCGGCTTGGTGATGCCGCGCTTGCGCACCGTGGTCGCATAGACATGCGCGCAATCCGCCACCGCCGCCGCGACGCTGTCGAACACCCGGGCCTGTTCGAGCACGATGTCTGCACCCGACGCCGCGGGGCCGGCCGACGGGTTGGGCCAGCCGTCGCGCGGTGTGACGAGGCGCATTTCGGCGAGCCCGAAATTGAGCATGGCGCGCGCGGCCTTGCCGATATTCTCCCCGAGCTGCGGGCGGACCAGGACGATGACGGGGGGAAGGGCCTGCCCGGCGCTCACCCCTTGCCGACCTCGGTCACATTGCCGGCAAATTCCTCGAAATCGCGCGCTTCGCGGAAATCCTTGTAGACGCTGGCGAAGCGGATGTACGCGACCGAATCCAGGCCCTTCAGCCCCTCCATCACCATCTCGCCGATCCGCTTGGAGGGCACTTCATTCTCGCCCTGGGTCTCGAGCTGGCGCTGGATGCCGGAGACGAGCTTCTCGATCCGCACCGCGTCGATCGGCCGCTTGCGGGCGGCAATCGAAACCGAGCGGAGCAGCTTCTCGCGATCGAACGGCTCGCGCTTGTCCTCGCTCTTCATCACATAGAGTTCGCGCAACTGAATCCGCTCGAACGTCGTGAACCGCGCCGCGCAGCCCTCGCACTGGCGCCGCCGCCGGATCGCGGCGCCGTCCTCGGTCGGGCGACTATCCTTTACCTGGCTGTCTTCATGTCCGCAAAAGGGGCAGCGCAACGATCAGTCCTTCGACAATGTCTTGTAGGCGGCGACGCCCGCGCCGACCACGGCGCCGGCGATCGGGCCGATGAACGGTACCGGGATCGCGACCACGGCGCCGATCATCGCCCCCTTGGCCATGCTCGAACCCAGATCGCCGCGTGGCCGGTCTGCGGGGGTTGCTGTCATCGAAGCACCACAACGCGAACAGAAACGGGCGCCGTTCAGGGCGCCGGCATCACAGACCGGACACTTCATCGCATCACACTCCTTCTGGATAGATCGGGAAGCGGGCACACAAGGCAAGCACGCGCTCGCGCACGGCGGCCTCTACCTGGGCGTCGCCCTGCTCGCCATTCTTGCGCAGGCCGTCCAGGACATCGGCGACCATGTTGCCGATCTCGCGGAACTCGGCCGGGCCGAAGCCGCGCGTCGTGCCCGCGGGGGAGCCTACGCGGATGCCGCTCGTCTTGGTCGGCGGCAGCGGATCATTGGGGATGCCGTTCTTGTTGCAGGTGATGCCGGCGCGCTCGAGCGCCTGATCGGCATCCTTGCCGGTGACGCCCAGCGGCGACAGGTCGATCAGCGCCAGATGGGTGTCGGTGCCTCCCGAGACGACCTCGGCGCCGCGCTCCTTCAGCGTGGCAGCAAGGACCTTGGCGTTCTCGACGACCGCCGCGATATAGCTTTTGTACTCGGGGCGCAGCGCCTCGCCGAAGGCGACGGCCTTGGCGGCGATCACGTGCATCAGCGGACCGCCCTGCAGGCCGGGGAAGACGGCCGAGTTGATCTTCTTGGCGATCGCCTCGTCATTGGTCAGCACCATGCCGCCGCGCGGGCCGCGCAGCGTCTTGTGTGTCGTCGTCGTCACCACATCGGCGAACGGCAGCGGCGACGGGTGCAGCCCGCCCGCCACGATCCCTGCGAAATGCGCCATGTCGACCATGAAGATCGCCCCCACTTCATCGGCGATGGCGCGGAACTTGGCGAAATCGATCTGGCGGGGATAGGCCGATCCGCCGGTGATGATCAGCTTCGGCTTGTGCTCGCGCGCCAGGCTGGCGACCTGGTCGAAATCGATCAGATGGGTGACGGGGTCGACGCCGTACTGGACCGCGTTGAACCATTTGCCCGACATCGCGGCCTTGGCGCCGTGGGTCAGATGGCCGCCGGCATCGAGGCTCAGGCCCATGATGGTGTCGCCCGGCTTGGTCAGCGCCAGCATCACTGCGCCGTTCGCCTGCGCGCCCGAGTGCGGCTGGACGTTGGCGAAGCCGCAGTCGAACAGCTGCTTCGCGCGGTCGATCGCAAGCTGCTCGACCTCGTCCGACGGCTCGCAGCCCTGATAGTAGCGCTTGCCCGGATAGCCTTCGGCGTACTTGTTGGTGAAGACCGAACCCTGCGCCTGCAGCACCGCCTTGGAGACGATGTTCTCCGAAGCGATCAGCTCGATCTGGGTCTGCTCGCGCCTCAGTTCATGCGTCACGCCGCCGAACACTGCCGGATCCGTCTCGGCAAGGCCGCGGGTGAAGAAGCCGTCGGGCTGGACGTCGTGCAAGGGGCGGGGGTTGGTGCTCATGCGGGTTCCTTCGCGAAGCTGGGGGCGCCGAGCTTGTCGACGCGCGGGGCGTGGCGGCCGCCGGCGAATGCCGTGGCCAGGAAAGCGGTAATGCAGGCCTTGGCCATGTCCTCGCCGGTCAGGCGCGCGCCCATGGCAAGGATATTGGCGTCGTTATGTTCCCGCGCCAGCATCGCCGAAAGGGGTTCGCCGACCAGCGCGCAGCGCGCGGCGGGGTGGCGGTTCACCGCGATCGAGATGCCGATGCCCGATCCGCATAGCGCGATGCCGCGTTCGGCCCGTTCCTCGGCGATCGCCTCTGCAAGGGCGAAGCCATAATCGGGATAGTCGACGCGTGCATCGGAATGCGGCCCGAGATCGAGGACATCATGCCCCGCCTCGCCCAGCCACGCGATCAGCGCCTCCTTCAACGCGAAGGCGGCATGATCGGAAGCGATGGCGATGCGCATGGGGGCTGCGCTCCTTGTCGGTGACGGTGGATGCCGGGCCTTTACGCAAAGCGCGCGGCGAACGCTACCGCCTATCCGCATCAGGTCCGATCCGATCGCTCCGCCTCGCCGCACCTCGGGCCTCCGCCACGGACATGCGGCATTGCCGGGGACCCCCGGGGCGGGCTAGCGTTGCCGGGTGTCAGATTTTCACGCCGCCACCCTCGATGCCCGGGCGCGCCTCGTCGATGCGCTAGTGCGCACCGGGGAGGAGGACCGTTCGGCTTTTCGCGATCTCTATGCGCTCACCTCGGCGAAGCTTTTCGGCATCTGTTATCGTATCTGCGGCGAGCGGCAGGCTGCGGAAGATGTGTTGCACGACGTGTATGTGACGATCTGGAAGCGTGCGGGGGCCTATGAGCCCCATCGCGCCAGCCCGATCACCTGGCTCGCGACGATCACCCGCAACCGCGCGATCGACTGGCGTCGCGCGCAGGGGGTGCGTCGCACCACGCCGATCGAGGATGCGCCGCCGATACCCGACGATGCGCCGCTCGTCAGCGAGACGATGCTCGCTGACGAGGCCGCGCACCGGTTGCATGCGTGCCTGCAGGGACTCGAGGCGCGGCAACGCGACGCGATCCGCACCGCCTTTTTCGACGGCGTCACCTATGCCGAGCTCGCCGAGCGGCAGGAGGTGCCGCTCGGCACGATGAAAAGCTGGGTCCGTCGCGGCCTCGCCAGGCTCAGGGAATGCCTGGAGCGATGAGCGACGATCAAACCCCGGGCGAAGCGCCGGACATGGCGGCCGCCGAACTCGCGCTTGGCCTGCTCGACGGAGAGGAGCGCGCCCAGGCGTTGCGCCGCGTGCTCGCCGAGCATGGTTTCGCGCAGGAGGTCGAACGGTGGCGTCGGCATCTTGCCCAACTGTTCGACCTCTGGCCGGCCATCACGCCGCCGCCGGGGGTGCTCGAGCGCGTCGAATGGACGATCGACGGGCCGGCCGCGATGCAGGTGGAAACGCGCGCCGGCCGGCGCTGGTTCTGGCCGGTGGCGGCCGCGCTCTCCAGCGTTGCCGCGGCGGCGCTCCTGCTCGTCATCGTGCTCCATCCGTTCGATCATGGCGCGCCACCGCAGGCGCGGCCCACAGCGCCCGCCGCTGCTCCGGAAACCATCCTCGTCGCCTCGATCGACCCCGTCGAGAAGGGGCTGCCCGTCACGGCGGTCTATGATCCCGCCGCGGCGACCCTGCGCCTCACCGCTGCGCCGCTGGGCGACGCGAAGCGCAGTGCCGAGCTGTGGGTCATCGCCGGCGATGGCGTCCCGCATTCGCTCGGCCTCCTGCACGATGCCGGGGGGACCGCGCTGACGGTGGCGCCGGCCAACCGCGCCCGCCTCGCCGCGGGGGCCACACTGGCGGTTTCGCTCGAGCCGGTCGGCGGCTCGCCCACGGGCCTGCCGACCGGCCCGGTCGTTGCGAAGGGCGCCCTTTCGCGGGTCTGATCCCCATGGCCGAGGCGGCGATCACGCCCCGATCGTCGGGAAATTTGCCTGCGGTGCATCCCGGAAGGGGTGTCGTGCGTATTAGCTCCTGTCTTTCCCTCCCAAGCGAAAGGCGAGTAACCTAGGCGCCGGATATCCCCTCCTTTGCGGCGCCGCGCGTACCGGACCTGTCGGCACCCCCATGCCGGCAGGTCCTTTTCATTTCGACGCAAGGCCGTCATGGAAGCGTCATCGGATTGTCCTAGCGGGGCGTGGGTTCCGCATCGCGCAGATCCGCAGGAGGTAATATATGGCCGTCGCCGATCGATCGCCGAAGAACCGCGCCGTGCGCGCTGCCGTGCACCGGCACGATCATCTTTCGAAGCAGGGGCTGCTCGAACGCGCCTTCACCTTCGCCTTTCGCGGCCTGGTCTATGCCCAGATCTGGGAGGATCCGGCGGTCGACATGGAGGCGCTGGCGATCACGCCCGACAGCCATGTCGTCACCATCGCTTCGGGCGGCTGCAACGTCCTGTCCTATCTGACGGCCAACCCGCGTGCGATCACGGCGGTCGACCTCAATACGGCGCACATCGCGCTCAACAAGCTGAAGCTGGTCGCCGCACGCCACCTGCCCAGCTACGAGGCGTTCCACCGCTTCTTCGGCAACGCCAGCAGCCGCGCCAACATCCTCGCCTATCGCACCTATGTCCGCCCGCATCTCGACGAGACGACGCGGCGCTACTGGGAAGGGCGCGACATGATCGGCCGGCGCCGGATCGGCGGCTTCGCGCATGGCGTGTACCGGCGGGGGCTGCTCGGCAATTTCATCAGCGTGGCGCACCTGCTGGCCCGGCTGAACGGCGTGAATCCCAAGGCGCTGCTCAAGGCGACGTCGATCGAGGAACAGCGCGAGATCTTCGACCGCGAATTCGCGCCGATGTTCGACAAGGGCTTCATCCGCTGGCTGACCGACCAGCCCGCCTCGCTGTTCGGTCTCGGCATCCCGCCAGCCCAATATGAGGCGCTGGCTGGCGACGAGAAGATGGCGACGGTATTGCGCGAGCGGCTCGAAAAGCTCGCCTGCGATTTCGACCTGAAGGACAATTATTTCGCCTGGCAGGCCTTCAATCGCGGCTATGGCGAGGGACCGTCGGCGCCGCTCCCGCCCTATCTCCAGCAAGATCATTACGCGGAGATCGTCGAGCGCGTCGACCGGATCGACGTGCGGCACACCAATTTCACCGATTATCTGCGCAGCCGGCCGGATGCTTCGCTCGATCGCTTCATCCTGCTCGATGCGCAGGACTGGATGACGGACGAGCAACTGACCGACCTGTGGAGCGAGGTCACCCGCACCGCCCGTCCCGGCGCGCGCGTCCTGTTCCGTACGGCCGGCACGGCGACGATCCTGCCGGGCCGCGTGCCTGAGGAGATCCTGTCGCGCTGGACCTATCGCGCCGACGAATCGCTCGATTACACCAGGCGCGATCGTTCCTCGATCTACGGTGGCGTGCATCTCTACGTGCTGGGAACGCCCAGCTGAGCGCGCCCGACCATGCGGGGCAGATGGATGCCATCTATCGCACCCAGCGTCATTTCTATGACCTGACGCGCAAATATTACCTGCTCGGCCGCGATCGGCTGATCCGCTATCTGGCCCCGCCGCCCGGTGGCAGCGTGCTTGAAATCGGGTGCGGCACGGGCCGCAACCTGATCCTGGCGGCACGGGCATGGCCGGACGCCCGCTTCTTCGGCATCGATATTTCGGAGGCGATGCTCGAGACGGCGCGACGGAACGTGGCCAAGGCCGGCCTTTCGGACAAGATCAGCTTCGCGCAGGGCGATGCGACCGCGTTCGATGCCGCAGCGCTGTTCGGCGTCGCGCATTTCGACCGCATCTTCCAGAGCTATACCTTGTCGATGATTCCCGACTGGCAGGGCGCGATCCGCGAGGCTGCGCGCAAGCTCGCCCCGGGCGGTCGTCTCGATATCGTGGATTTCGGTCAGCAGAACGGGCTGCCCCGGGTCTGGCGCGCGCTGCTCTTTGCCTGGCTGGCCAAATTCGACGTCACGCCGCGCGCGACGCTGCGCAACGTGGTCGAGCAGGTCGCGGCCGAACAGGGGCTGGAGGCTGACTTTCTCGCCCTGCGGCTCGGCTACGCCTGGACTGCGCGGTTGAGCCGGGCCGGCTAAGCCGGGTCGCGGCCCAGCAGCGCATCGCCTTCGGTCTCGGAGGCGGGGCCGCTCCGCGCCGAGATGCTGACGGTCGCCGCCAGGTCCATCGTCACATTGCCCAGGGTCCGGAAGATATCCGGGATGGTCTCGACCGCGACCAGCAGGCCGAGCGGGGCGATCGGCACGCCCATCGCGATGCAGATCGGGGCGATCGAGGTGACATAGCTGATCTGTCCGGGCAGGCTGACCGCGCCCATCGTCGTGATCGCAGCCACGGCCACGCCGGCCGCGAGCTGCACCGGACCGATCGGCACGCCGAACCAATAGGCGACATAGATCGCTACCGCGAGGTTCATCGGCGGCCCGGTCACACGGAAGATCGCGACCGCCAGCGGCAGGATGACGCCTGAGGTGGCGACCGGTACGCCGAGCGTCTCCGCACCGCGCAGCATCGCCGGCAGCGAGGCGAGCGACGATTGCGTGCTGATCGCGACTGCCTGGGCCGGCACTGTCGCACGCACGAAGCGCCCCAGCCCGACGCGCCCGCCGATCGCGCCGATCGGGAAGGAGGCGAGCCAGACGACGATGCCGACGGCGGAGATGATCAGGACATAATGGAGCAACGCGCCGAATGCCGCGGTCCCGGCGCGCGCGCCGACGACATAGGCGAGGGCGAACACGCCCAGTGGCGCGAGCCACAGGATCCAGCCGATCATCACCAGCATCACGTCGGCGATCGCCTGGAAGAAGCGGGTCAGCAGCGCGCGCGGCTCGGCCGGCAGGCGGGTGAGGGCGAAGGCGAACACCATGGTGAAGACGATCAGCGGCAGGAAGGCGCTATTGGCTGCGGCCGCGACCGGATTGGTCGGCACGATCGATGCGATGAAATCCGAAAAGGGCGGGATTTCGCCGACCGGCTGGGTTGCGTTCAGCGCGGTGCGCAGGGCGGCACCGGCGCCGGCAGGCAAGGGAAACCAGCCGAGCAGCAGCGGCGTGAGCAGCGCGGCGAGCGCGGAAAAGAACCATAGCAGCGTGATGAACAGCGCGAGCGCCCGGCCGGCGATGCGCCCGGCGCGCGCCGCCTCCGCGGTCGCCGCGACGCCGGTCACGAGCAGCGCCACCACCAGCGGTACGATGGTCATCTGCAGCGCATTGAGCCAGGCGGTGCCGACCGGTTGGGCGAATAGGATGCCGGTTCCAGCGGCGCCCGCCGACCAGGCGGCGAGGCCGATCCCGATCGCGAGCCCCAGGAACAGGGCAGTCAGAATCCTCGTTGCTTGCGACATGCTCGCTCTTCGCTTTCTCCGGCGCTATCACGCGGCCACGACAAACGGCTGGCATAGCGGATCGGACGCGACGACATGGCAAGAAAATATTTCGGCACCGATGGGATACGTGGGGCGACCAACACGGCCCCGATGACCGCCGCGATGGCGATGAAGGTGGGGATGGCGGCCGGCGCCCATTTCGTCCGCGGCGAGTACAAGCACCGCGTGGTGATCGGCAAGGATACCCGGCTCTCGGGCTATATGCTCGAAAATGCCATGGTCGCCGGATTCACCAGTGTCGGCATGGATGTCGTGCTGGTCGGGCCGATGCCGACGCCCGCCGTCGCCATGCTGACTCAGTCCATGCGCGCCGATCTCGGCGTGATGATCTCGGCCAGCCATAATCCCTATGCCGATAACGGCATCAAGCTGTTCGGGCCGGACGGCTACAAGCTGTCCGACGCGGACGAGCTGGCGATCGAGGCGCTGATCGACGGTGAGGTGCCGCTGGCCGCCTCTGCTGATATCGGTCGCGCGCGCCGCGTCGAGGATGCGCGCGGGCGCTATATTCATTTCGCCAAGTCGACCTTTCCCGGGCATCTCCGGCTCGACGGGCTCAAGATCGTGGTCGATTGCGCCAATGGCGCCGCCTATCAGGTCGCCCCTTCCGCCCTGTGGGAGCTGGGCGCGGAGGTGATCGCGATCGGGACCACGCCCAATGGCAAGAACATCAATGACGGGGTCGGCTCCACCGCGCCCCAGGTGCTGTGCGAGACCGTCGTCGCGTCGGGCGCCGCCATCGGCATCGCGCTCGACGGCGATGCCGATCGGCTGATCGTCGTCGACGAGCTGGGTCGCGTGGTCGATGGCGATCAACTGATGGCGACGATCGCCAGCGGCTGGGCGCGCCGCGGGCGGCTGGCCAATGGCGGGCTGGTCGCGACGGTGATGTCCAATCTGGGGCTAGAGCGGCATCTCGCGACGCAGGGCATCAAGCTGATCCGCACCAAGGTCGGCGATCGCTATGTGCTCGAGGCGATGCGCGCGCAGGGCTATAATGTCGGCGGCGAGCAGTCCGGCCACATCATTCTCTCGGATTATGCCACGACCGGCGACGGTCTGGTGGCGGCATTGCAGATCCTCGCCGAACTGGTCGAGACCGGCATGCCCGCCAGCGCACTGCTCCACCGCTTCGAGCCGTTGCCGCAGCTCCTCAAGAATGTCCGCTTCAAGGGCGGAAAGCCGCTCGAGGCTGACGCCGTCAAGGCGGTCATCGCCGAAGCCGAGGCGGAACTCGACGGCAAGGGCCGGCTGGTGATCCGCCCCTCCGGGACCGAGCCGGTGATCCGGGTGATGGCGGAAGGCGACGATCCCGCCCAGGTCGAGCGCGTGGTCGACCGCATCTGCGATGCGGTGCGGCTGGCGGCTGCCTGAGGATGGGACGGGTCAACGGGGGCGAAGGTGCGCGGGAGACGATGGATGCTTGAGATGCGCCCCGATTGCGAACGCTGCGGCGCCGATCTGGCCGCGGACGAGCCCGGCGCGTTCATCTGCTCGTTCGAATGCACTTTTTGCGCTTCCTGCGCCGAGGCACTGGACGATCGCTGCGCCAATTGCGGCGGGGAGTTGATGGATCGGCCGATCCGCACCGGCAAGGCGCTGAAGCAGAATCCTGCCTCGACGCTGCGGATGTTCAAGGGCCGCGCGTGACGCGGCCGGCCGGACGCTCGTCACCAGCCACACCCTTTCCCGGCGGGAGAGGACAGGAGGCGCGCCGTGTCGGAACGGTGAGGGTGCTTCCATCCTCACCCATGCCAGCCCCCCCGGGGCCGCGCGCGCGCGCCGGAGGTGGGCGTCGGCCATGACCCCGCGCATCCTGATCATCGCCGGGTCGGACTCGGGCGGCGGCGCTGGCATCCAGGCCGATATCAAGGCCGTCACCATGCTCGGCGGCCACGCGATGACGGCGATCACCGCGATCACCGCGCAGAACACGCTGGGCGTCCAGGCGGTCCATCCGGTGCCGGCCGGAATGGTCGTCGCGCAGATCGATTCGGTGGCGGGCGATCTCGGCATCGATGCGGTCAAGATCGGGATGATCGGATCGGCCGAGACCGCGCATGCGGTGGCGGATCGCCTCGAAACCATGCCGGCCGTGCCAATCATATTCGATCCGGTGATGGTCGCTACGAGCGGTGCGGCGCTGGCCGATCCCGCAACGATCGCTGCGTTCGGCCGGCTGATGCGGATCGCGACGCTGGTGACGCCGAATCTTCCCGAGCTGGCGGCGCTGCAGGGGGAAGCGGCGGTGCGGGCGTGCGGCGCCGCGCTGCTGATCAAGGGCGGCCACGGCGATGGCGCGCAGATTGTCGACCGGCTGATTCTCGTCGACGGCAGCGAGGTCCGCTGGGCCGATCCCCGCATCGCCACCCGTCACAACCACGGGACCGGCTGCACCCTCGCCAGCGCCATCGCGACGGGGCTGGGGCGTGGCATGTCGCTTCCCGACGCTGTCGCGCGTGCGCGCGTGTTCGTGCGGCTGGCCTTGCGCGAGGCGCCTGGTCTTGGCGGCGGACATGGCCCGATGGGCCACCAGGCAGTCCGGCTGGACGCGGATCTGGGGGGAGCGATGCTCAACCAGGTCACGCTCCCGCTCGCCGACTATGCGGCGAGTGCGGCTTTCTATCGGCTCTTGGGCTTGCACCAGATCGTCGCCTCCGCGCCGCGCTACGCCCGGTTCGAAGCCGCCGGCGGCGGGACGCTGTCGATCGAGCGCGCCGACGAGATCGCGGGCAGGCCGGTCATCTATCTCGAATGCGGCGATCTCGATGGCATGGTCGCGCGGCTGCGCGACGCCGGTATCATGGTCTCCGGGCCGGTGGCCGAGTCGTGGGGCTGGCGCGAGGCGCGGCTCGCCGATCCCGCCGGCAACGCCCTCTGTCTTTATCAGGCTGGCGAGAATCGCCGCTTTCCGTCATGGCGGCTGGCGTGACCCGTCCTTCGCTCAAGCACGAGAAGATCTGCCTCGCGCCCGTCGCCGGAGTCGACGAGGCCGGGCGCGGGCCGCTGGCCGGGCCGGTCGTCGCGGCGGCGGTGATCCTGCCGGCGAAGGGCATCCCGCGCGGTATCGATGATTCGAAGAAGCTCCCGGCGGCGGAGCGCGCGCGCCTCCATGATCGGTTGCGCGATTGCGCGATCGTGGGCGTCGGCATCGTCGAGGCCGACGAGATCGACCGGCTCAACATCTATTGGGCGACGATGAAGGCGATGACGCTGGCGGTCGAGGCGCTCGGGCAGGCGCCCGGCCATGTGCTGGTCGATGGCAACCGCCTGCCGCGCTGGACTCATGCGGCCACCGCGATCGTTTCGGGCGACGCGATCTCGCTGTCGATCGCCGCCGCCTCGATCATCGCCAAGCACACGCGCGACACGATCATGATCGCGCATGCCGAATCATATCCGCACTATGGGTGGCACTCCAACAAGGGCTATGCCTGTCGCGCGCATCTCGATGCGCTCCGCGCTCACGGACCCTCGCCGCTCCATCGACGCAGTTTTTCGCCCGTTGCCCAGGCATATCTCGATCTGTGAGTCTTTTAGGCCACACCCCATGGGTTGAGTCCCTGTGGATAACTCGACTCAACATCTGGGCAGCTTCCCAAAATGTTCCGCCTTGTTAACGATTTGGCAAGGAGATTCGTTAACTAAACTCTGCTTGACCGGGAGTCTCGAATCCGCAGGGATCGCGCGAGTTGCAGACGGGGACATGCTTAATGGGCGTTATCGAGAAGGTCAGGGCGCAAGTGGTAGCGCCGGTAGCTGAGGCGAGGGCGCCGTTGGCGTCGTTGGCGCCGATGGCGGAGCTGCCTCTCGACAGCATCATCATGCATGATTGCATCTCCGCGATGCGCGCGCTGCCGGCCAAGTCGGTCGACCTGATCTTCGCTGATCCGCCCTATAATCTCCAGCTCGGCGGCGATCTCAGCCGGCCGGACGGCAGCCATGTCGACGCCGTCACCGACGATTGGGACAAGTTCGATTCGCTCAACGCCTATGATGTCTTCACCCGCGCCTGGCTGGCGGAAGCGCGGCGCATCCTGAAGGACAATGGCGCAATCTGGGTGATCGGCAGCTATCACAACATCTTCAAGGTCGGCAGTGCGATCCAGGATCTCGGCTACTGGATCCTCAACGACATCGTGTGGCGCAAGGCCAATCCGATGCCCAATTTCAAGGGCACCCGCTTCACCAATGCGCACGAGACGCTGATCTGGGCGTCGATGGGCGAAAAGGCGCGCTACACCTTCAATTATCGCAGCATGAAGACGCTGAACGACGAACTGCAGATGCGCAGCGATTGGGAATTCCCGATCTGCGGCGGCCAGGAGCGGCTCAAGCGCGACGGGGTGAAGGTCCATCCCACGCAGAAGCCCGAGGCGCTGATCTATCGCATCCTGCTGGCCTGCACCAAGCCGGGGGATGTGGTGCTCGATCCGTTCTTCGGCACCGGGACGACCGGTGCTGTCGCCAAGCGGCTCGGCCGGCGCTGGATCGGCATCGAGCGCGAGCCGGATTATTGCTCGGCAGCGGAAGAGCGGATCGCGGCGGCCTTGCCGCTCGATGAATCGGCGCTGGTGACGATGCAGTCGCCCAAGGCCGCGCCGCGTGTCGCCTTCGGCACGATCGTCGAGAACGGCATGCTGACTGCGGGTGCGGTGCTGACCGATGCGAAGCGTCGATACCGCGTGACGGTGCGGGCCGATGGCTCGGTGACGAGCGGTGACGTCACGGGTTCGATCCACAAGCTCGGCTCGACCCTGCAGGGCGCGCCGGCCTGCAACGGCTGGACCTTCTGGCATTTCGAGACGCCTGACGGGCTCAGGCCGATCGACGCGTTGCGGCAGGAATATCTGCTCGCGACCCAGCCCTGATCGCTCCCCGGCCTTTGCCGGGGAGCAAGGATATCATGCCGTGACGCTATACCTCCGCCCCGTGCAGTTCGTCGATACGCCGGTCGGGCGCGATGGCGAGGTCGCGCGGCTGGCCGGCGGGATGACGTGGTTCGCCGCCTATGAGGTGATCGGGCGAGGGGGGCGCCGGACGATCCCGATCGCCGAGTTCGAGGCCATGCTGGGGCGCCAGGACGAGGATGCCGCGCAGCTCCACGCCCGGATCACCGCACCGCGTCCGGCGCTGACGCTGGGCGAGCGAGTGCTGCGCTTCGATCAGCCCTGTGTCGCGGGCATCCTCAACGTGACGCCCGACAGTTTCTCGGACGGCGGCAGGAATGTCGATGATGCGGCCGCTGCCGAGGCGGGCTTCGACCTGTCGGTCAAAGGCGCGACGCTGATCGATGTCGGCGGCGAATCGACCCGGCCCGGGGCGCCGCTTGTATGGGAGGGGGACGAGGTCAAGCGCGTCGTGCCGGTGATCGAGCGGCTGGCGAAGAGCGGCACGCTGATCTCCGTCGATACCCGCAAGGCAGCGGTGATGGAGGCGGCGCTCGCGGCGGGTGCGGCGATCGTCAACGATGTCGCGGCGCTGCTCTGGGATGATCGCGCGCTCGAGGTGGTCGTCCGCGCGGGCTGCCCGGTGATCCTCATGCATTCGCCCGACCCGAAAAAGGGGCCGCATGGCGGCAGCGGCTATGGCGATGTGCTGACCGAGGTCTATGACTGGCTCGAAGCGCGCGTCGCGGCCGTGGCCGCGGCGGGCGTCGATCGCGCGAGGATCATGATCGATCCGGGCATTGGTTTCGGCAAGTCGCTGCAGGACAATCTCGCCCTGATGAACGGTCTGGCGCTGTTCCATGGCCTGGGCTGCCCGATCATGCTCGGTGCAAGCCGCAAGCGGATGATCGGCGCGCTCTCGAACGAGGCGCCGGCCGACCAGCGCCTCGGCGGCTCGATCGCGCTTGCGATGAAGGGCATCGAGGCGGGCATCCAGGTGCTCCGCGTCCATGACGTGGCGGAGACGCTGCAGGCGCTGAAGGTCTGGCGCGGCCTGAAGGACGCGGCGCTGATGAGCGGCGTCAGGTAACGGGGGCGAGGGCGGCCAGATAGGCCCCTGTCGCCAGCATGCCGAGCAGGGTGCGGACCAGGTGGAGCCACCCCCATTTCCTGACCAGGGGCCGGATCGGTGCTGGATCGTCTTCCGGCCCGATCGCGCCGAGCCGGCGATTGACCGGCAGGATCACGACCAGCGTCCAGGGAAGGTTGGTCAGCATCAGCAGCGCCCCGAGCAGGAAATGCCAGCCGCCGCTCGTCCACCATGCGGCGGCCCCCAGCACCGCGCCGATGATCGCGAGCGGCGCCTGCATCATCGCGCCCCGGCGATAGGCCGGCAGCCACTGAGCCAGCAGTGCCCGGTCGTCGAGCGCGAGTCGCGCCGGCTGTTCCGCGACGGTGATGTAGAAAGCGGCGCCCGTGAACAGCGCGGCGGCTACCAGGGCGAGTAGTCCGGTCATTGGCGCCGCCTCCTCGTCAGACCGGCCGGGGCACGTCTACCACGGCCGCCGGGTCATGGGCACGCCGATAACCCCAGTCGGTTTTCACGGTCGCGCCGCCCTGCCGCACCGATTCGAGGATCGCGTGCATCAGCCGCATGTCCTGCAATCCCTCCTCGCCCGGCGAGACCATCGGAGCCCTGCCGCGCACCACGTCGGCCATCCAGTCCATCTCGCGGGCGAACTGGTCGATCTCGCGGATCTTCGGCTCGCGGTCGCCTCCGATGCCGTCGATCGTCAGATGGTTGCCGCCATAGAAGGCGCCGGGTTCGGCGGTGATCTTCCCGTGCTCGCAGAATATCTGGTACCCCATCGTGCCCTGATAGGAGAAGGAGGTCGATCCGTTGGCGATCGCCCCCGAGGGGAAGCGGAACTGCCAGGCGATCACGTCTTCCACCGTGCGGAAGCGCGGGTCGCTGCGGTCGGTCTGCGCCCAGGCGCGCACCTCGCGTGGCTCCTCGTCGAGAATGTAGCGCGCGGCGTTGACGCCATAGATACCCATGTCGGCGAGCGCCCCGCCGCCCGACATCGCCATGTCGAGCCGCCATGCGTCGGACGGGTCGCTCAGGTCGGATTGCCGGCCCATGTTGGTGACGACGATCCGCGGCTTGCCGAGGGCGCCCGAGCGCATCCGGCGCATGACCTCGAGATTGAGCGGCTCGTAATGGCAGCGATAGGCAATCATCAGCTGGCGCTTCGCGACTTTCGCCGCCGCGATCATTGCCTCGGCATCGGCGACGCTGGTCGCCATCGGCTTTTCGCACAGCACATGCTTGCCCGCCTTGAGCGCGCGGATGCTATAGTCCGCGTGCATCGAATTCGGCAGCACGATGTAGACGACCTGGATGCGCGGATCCTGCGCGATACGGTCATACTCCGCATAACCGTAGATCGCGTCGGCGGGCAGGCCGTTCTCGGCGGCGATGCGCCGGGCCTTGTCCGGATGCCCGCTCACCACGGCGACCAGCTTCGCGCCCGTCGCGTTCCTCAGGCCGGGAATGATCTGGCCGAGCGCGAGCTTGCCGAGGCCCACCACCGCGAAGCCGATCTTCTCGCCGTCCGGCAGCGCGGCCGGATTGCGGGGGGCAGGCAAGACGGCGGGCTGGGCGACGGCCCGGCCGGCGATCGCGGCGGATGCGCCGGCGAGGCCGAGTTCGATCAGGGTGCGGCGCGAGATGGTATCGGGCATGGCGTCTCTCCCCGGCTTCGCGCGGGCATGCCGCGGGCCGTGGCGATCCTATAGCCTATATCATTCGTCGCTGGCGAGATGGTACCGGTAACGCCGGGCTCAGGCGGCCGCGTTGTCGATCCCCAGTTCGCCGAGCTTGCGATAGAGCGTCGAGCGCCCGATCCCGAGCCGGCGCGCCACCTCGGTCATGCGGCCGCGATAATGGCCGATGGCGAGGCGGATGACATCGGCCTCGATCTCCTCCAGCGCGCGCAGATTGCCGTCGGCGTGGAACAGCGTGACCCCCCCGCTGGTCGCCATGGGCGACGGGCCGGGCACGCTGTGCCGCTGCGCGCCGAGCGCCGCGATCTGGGGGAAGTCGAGCCGGGTCAGCGCATCGCCGTCGCAGAGCACGGCCGCGCGGAACAGGGCATTCTGGAGCTGGCGAACATTGCCGGGCCAGTCATACTGGCCGAGCAGCGACAGTGCGTCGTCGGTGATGCCGAGTTCGCGCAATCCCGGCTGCTCGGCGATCCGCGCGAGCAGGTGGCGGGCGAGCGCGGGAATGTCGCCGGTGCGCTCGCGCAGCGGCGGGATCGTGACCTGGACGACGTTGAGGCGGTAATAGAGGTCCTCGCGGAACCGGTCGGCCTCGACCTCCTCGATCAGGCGCTTGTTGGTGGCCGCGATCACCCGCACATCGACTTCGCGGGTGTGCCGCGCGCCGATCGGCTGGATCTCGCCCGACTGCAGCACGCGGAGCAGCTTGACCTGCGCCTCGAGCGGCATCTCGCCGATCTCGTCGAGGAACAGCGTGCCGCCATCGGCTTCCTGGAACCGACCGATCTTGCGCTCGAATGCACCGGTAAAGGCGCCCTTCTCATGGCCGAACAGCTCGGATTCGACGAGGTTGGCGGGAATCGCGCCGCAATTGACGGCGATCATCGGCTTCTTGCCGCGGGGGGAGGCGGCATGGATCGCCTCGGCGACGACTTCCTTGCCGACGCCGCTCTCGCCCTCGATCAGCACGGGCACGCGCGCGCGCGCGGCCTTGGCGGCGATGGCCAGCGCGGTGCGGAAATCCGGGGCCGAGCCGACGATCTCGTCGAAGGCGAGCAGCGCGGGAATCTTCTCGGTCAGCGGGCGGAGCTCGCCCGCTGCCTTGCCCGCCACGGCCGCGTCGAGCGCGCAGAGCAGGCGTTCCGGGGCGAGCGGCTTGACCAGGAAGTCGCTCGCGCCGGCGCGCATCGCCGCGACGGCGTGCGCCACCGAGCCATTGGCCGTCAGCATCAGCAGCGGCAGCGCGGGCCGGCGCTGCCGGATTTCGGCGATCAGCGTGGTCGCGTCGGCATCCGGCGCCCAGTGATCGAGCAGGATCGCGTCGAGCTGCATCCCGTCCTGCGTGCCGAGCATCGCGATCGCCATCTCGCCGTCATTGGCGAAGACGGCGCGCCAGCCACGCCGCGCGGCAAGCGCCGCGACCAGGCGCCGCTGCGCCGGTTCGTCGTCGATCAGCATCAAAAGCCGCTGTCCGTTGCGCGTCATTCCGCTTGTCCAATCATCCCGGTTCTTGCGGTAACCATAGACCTTAGGTGTAAAAGCGCCCTTAAACGCCCCAAGGCGGGACTTGAGGGACAGCGTCGTGCCCGCTAAGCAGCGTCACCACGGGCGGCTACAGGGATTAGGACAATGGCCGGAGACGGCGAGATCAAGGTTCACGAAGTCACCTATCACAAGGTGATAGCGATGCTGAAATGGGGCGCAGTCGCCTGCTTCCTGATCGCCATGCTGGTGATCTGGCTGATCGCGCGTTAAGCCGCGGGTGAAGATCGCAGTCCTCAAGGAGCAGGCCGCGGGCGAGCGCCGCGTCGCCGCGACCCCCGAAACCGTCAGGAAATTCACTGCGCTCGGCGCCGAGATGGCGATCGAAGCGGGGGCGGGCGACTCGGCCTCCTATGCGGATGCCGATTATGCGGCCGCCGGCGCGAGCGTGGGCACGCGCGCCGCGACGCTGAACGGCGCGGAGATCGTCCTGGGCGTGCAGGGTCCCGATCCCGCCACCCTCGCGGGCATTGCTCCCGGCGCCTGGCTTGCCGCCAGCCTCAACCCGTTCGGGGAGCGCGCCCGCGTCGATGCCTATGCTGCGGCCGGCATCGAGGCGCTGGCGATGGAGTTCATGCCGCGCATCACCCGCGCCCAGTCGATGGACATCCTGTCCTCGCAGTCGAACCTCGCCGGCTACAAGGCGGTGCTCGACGCGGCGGCTGAATATGATCGCGCCTTCCCGATGATGATGACGGCGGCCGGTACGGTGTCCGCCGCGCGCGTGTTCGTGATGGGCGTCGGCGTCGCCGGCCTCCAGGCGATCGCGACCGCGCGGCGCCTCGGCGCGCAGGTTTCCGCCACCGATGTGCGCAGCGCGACCAAGGAGCAGATCCAGTCGCTCGGCGCCAAGCCGATCTTCGTCGAGAATGTCGCGGGCATCGAGGGCGAGGGATCGGGCGGCTATGCCGGCGAGATGAGCCCGGAATATCAGGCGGCGCAGGCCGAACTCGTCTCGGGCCATATCGCCAAGCAGGATATCGTCATCACCACCGCGCTGATCCCGGGGCGCCCGGCGCCGCGGCTGATCTCGGCGGCGCAGGTCGCCAGCATGAAGCCCGGCAGCGTGATCGTCGATCTCGCGGTCGAGCAGGGCGGCAATGTCGAGGGCGCGGTCGCGGGCGAGGTCGTCACGGTTTCGGGCGTGAAGATCGTCGGTCACCGCAACGTGCCGAGCCGGCTCGCGACGGACAGCTCGGCGCTGTTCTCGCGCAACCTGTTCAACTTCCTGAGCGCCTTCTGGGACAAGGAAGCGGGGCGGCCGGTGCTCGATGAAGAGATCGGCGATGCCATTCGGCTGACCAAGGACGGCAAGATCGTGAATGCGCGACTGCTTGCGTGACCGTGGACGGCCATTTCGCCGCCGCCGGGGATAAACAGGGGTAATCATGGACTTCATCTCGATCCTGTCGATCTTCGTCATGGCCTGCTTCGTGGGATACTATGTCGTCTGGTCCGTCACGCCCGCACTGCACACGCCGCTGATGGCTGTGACCAATGCGATCTCGTCCGTGATCATCGTCGGGGCGCTGATCGCCTCGGCTGCGATCGGTATCGGCGGCGGCGGGGCGACCTCGAAATGGCTCGGGCTGCTCGCCGTGGTTCTGGCCAGCGTCAATATTTTCGGCGGCTTCGCGGTCACGGCGCGGATGCTGGCCATGTACAAGAAGAAGGTGCGTTGATGCCGCACCCGGGGGAGCGCTGAGGATGCACGAGGGTCTGACGGTCAATCCGTGGGCGGCGCTGGCTTATCTTATTGCCGGCGTATGCTTCATCCTCGCGCTCCGGGGGCTGTCGTCGCCGGCGAGTTCGCAGCGTGGCAACCGGTTCGGCATGATCGGCATGGCGCTTGCTGTGCTGACGACGCTGATCACTCATGTGCCGAAGCTTCCCGACCCGACGATCGGCGACGGATGGGGCCTGCAGCTCGACACCGCAACGCTGGGTGAAATCCTCGTCGCGATCGGCATCGGTGCCGCGATCGGCATCACCACGGCGCGCCGAATCGCGATGACGGCAATGCCCCAACTCGTCGCCGCCTTCCATTCGCTGGTCGGTCTCGCGGCGGTGCTGGTGGGCTGCGCGGCCTATCTCAATCCCGGCGCCTTCGGCATCGCTGATGATGCCGGTCAGATCCTGACGGTCAGCCGCATCGAGATGGGCCTCGGCGTCGCGATCGGCGCGATCACCTTCTCCGGCTCGGTGATCGCGTTCCTCAAGCTCAACGGCAACATGGGCGGCAAGCCGATCATGCTGCCCGGCCGGCACGTCATCAATCTCGGCGTGCTCGCCGGCATTCTCGGGCTGATCGCCTATTTCACCCAGGACCAGAGCCCCTGGATCTTCTGGACCGTCACCGGCCTGAGCTTTGCGATCGGTTTCCTGCTGATCATCCCCATCGGCGGCGCCGACATGCCGGTCGTGGTGTCGATGCTCAACAGCTATTCGGGCTGGGCGGCGGCGGCGATGGGCTTCACGCTGCACAACACCGCGATGATCATCACCGGGGCGCTGGTCGGCTCGTCGGGCGCAATCCTGTCCTACATCATGTGCCGTGCGATGAACCGCAGCTTCGTCAGCGTGATCGCGGGCGGGTTCGGCGGCGACACCTCGGGCGGCGGCGCCGCGGCGGCGACTGACCGGCCGTGGAAGCGCGGCTCGGCCGAGGACGCCGCCTTCCTGATGCAACAGGCCGAGCAGGTCATCATCGTCCCCGGCTATGGCATGGCGGTGGCCCAGGCCCAGCACGTGCTGCGCGAGATGGCCGACAAGCTGAAGGAACATGGCGTCCGCGTGAAATACGCCATCCACCCCGTCGCCGGCCGCATGCCCGGGCACATGAACGTGCTGCTGGCCGAGGCGAACGTGCCTTATGACGAGGTGTTCGAGCTCGAGGACATCAACAGCGAGTTCGCCCAGACCGATGTCGCCTTCGTCATCGGCGCGAACGATGTCACCAATCCGGCGGCAAAGACCGACAAGAGCTCGCCGATCTATGGCATGCCGGTGCTCGATGTGGAGAAGGCCAAGACGGTGCTGTTCGTGAAGCGCAGCATGGGTGGCGTCGGCTATGCCGGGGTCGATAACGACGTGTTCTACATGGACAATACGATGATGCTGCTCGCCGACGCGAAGAAGATGGTCGAGGAGATCGTGAAGGCCCTCGGCTAGGCAGGTCGCCGAGGTCGCTCCATGATCCCTTCGTGGCGCCGGCAGGTGGCCTGACAGGGGGGAATTCGTGATGCTGACGGCAGGGACGATTATAAACGGCGGGCTGCGCCTGGTGCGCGAGCGGCCGGTATCGGTGGCGATCTGGGGGCTCGTCTATCTGGGCGCGACGATCGTCGGGGGCCTGCTGCTCGTCCTGCCGCTGCTGCGCATGCGGATGGAGCCGATGCAGGGCGGCCAGTTCGTCCCGCCCGATCCGATGGCGATGATGGGGTCGATCTACCTCTTCGATTTCGGCATTCTCGTCCTGCTGGTGGTGCTCGTCGCCGCCGGCCTGCGCGCCGTCCTCAGGCCGGAGGACGGCGGCTTCGCCTTCATCCGGCTGGGCATGGACGAGGTGCGGCTGGTGGGGCTGGCGCTGCTCTTCTTCATCGCCATGATCGCGATCGCGGTCGTCTTCGGCATTCTTCTCGCGATCTTCATCGGCGCCGGCGTGGCGATGGCGCCGGGGGCGCCGGACGCGTCGGCCGCGCCGTTCGGGCAGATCCCGGCCTCGGCGGTCGTGCTGATGCTTCTCTTCTATGCCGGAATCGTCTGGCTGCAGGTCCGCCTCGCGCCGAGCATCGCGCTCACCATGATCCGCGAGCGGATCGCCATCGGCGAGGCGTGGCGGCTGACCCGGGGTCATTTCTGGCCGATGTTCGGCGGCTTCCTGGTGCTCGGCCTGATGCTGATGCTTGGCTATCTCGCACTGCTCCTCCTGGTCGTCGCGCCCTTTTTCGGGGAGATCGCGCGCGGTTTCGGCCCGGGCGGGATGGCCGCGCTGCAGCAGGGCAATGTCGGCGGGCTCGGCGCCTTCGGCATCGCGATGATCGTCGGGACGATCGGCTTCGCGATTCTCGCGGGGATCGGCATCGCTTTCTGGGCCGGGGGCATTGCGACGGCCACGGCCGCGCTGCTCGAGGAAGAGGGCGAGGGCATCGCCGCCGCCTTCGAATGAGGCTGTCTGGATAGCCCGTTGCATCCGTTTCGGATGAAGCCGGCGCGCGCGCTGGGCATGCCATTTGGCTTGTTTTCGCACGCTTTGCTCCATATTGGAGCTATAAATGGCTAACCCATTCCGTCGGAAAGAGTATTTTTGTCCGTGTCCGGGCCGAGGGGGCGACCGGATCGCGATGGTGAAGTAATGGCGCGCTCTGCGGTCGGTCCGACCTACACTGATGGAATCCCCGCGCTGATCATTTCGGACGAAGGCCCCGAAGGGGCCGCTGCCGAGGCGGCTGTCGCGCTTGCCGGCGGGCGCGGCGGCGGGCGCGTCGCCTGGTCCGGCGCGGTCGAGCGGCTCGATCGCCAGGCAGCGCTCGGCCTGATGATGGTCGAGGCGGAGCATGTTCCCGATTCGCTGCTCGAGGAGGTCCTGCCGCGCATCGCCGCCCTGGCCGAGGCGGCGGGCGCGCGCATCGTGATCGCGCTGACTGACCGGCAGATCGATCTCGTCGCCGCGCACCTGCTCGCCGGGCGGGCCGAACTGCTGTGCACGCCCAGCGTCGCCGATCGCGCGGCGGCGGCCGCGGCAGCGATGGCGATGGCACCACGGCCCGGCGATCGCCTGCAGGATACGACGCGGGATGCCGAACGGCTGAAGCGACTGAACGCCGAAGTGGCGCGGATTGTGAAGGTGCTGGCGCGCCTGACCCGGGAGAGTGAAGCGACTATGACGACGGATGCGGAGGATCCCGCGGGGGAGAGTGGCGAGGAGATGCTCCCGGAGGTGGATCCGAAATCGATCACGGCGCGCGATGTGCGCGAGACGATCCGCGTCCGGCGCCTGCGCGACCAGTTCTTCCAGCGCGGGATGTTCGAGGATCCGGCCTGGGACATGCTGCTTGATCTCTACGCGGCCGAATTGGAGCGAAGCCAGGTTTCCGTCTCTAGCCTGTGCATCGCCGCTTCCGTCGCACCGACCACGGCGCTGCGCTGGATCGCGAAGATGACGGAGGCCGGCCTGTTCGTGCGGCAGGCCGATCCGTTCGACAAGCGCCGCGCCTATATGGCGCTCTCGCCTGCGGCGCGTGACGGGATGGAGGGCTATTTCGTCTCGATGAAGCGGGCCGGCCTGATCGTCGCCTGAGACCGCGCCAGCGGCCCCGCGCGGGCTGGGGCGCCGCATCGGAAACCGCGATTGGCCGGGGTCGTCGGAAAGGCCGGTTATCACCGGCGCCGCCTTGCCCCGGTGCTGCGGCCCGGCAGTGCGCTACGCCGCGCCGGCCGGCCTTTTCGCCTCGATATATTGTGAGAGCAGTGGGTCGTGCGCAAAGCGCCGGGCGTGGGAATCGAGATAGCCCAGGGCCGATTCAGGATCCCCGTAGGACGAGTGGCGTACGGCCCCGAAGCCGGCGCTTTCAAGCGTCTTCGCCATTTCCGCGCGGGAGTAGATATAGCGATGGCCGTGGCCGTAGAAGGTCGAGTTCATCAGGTCGCAGTCGACGGTTCCCCCGACGATCCCGGTGCCGAGCCAGTCCAGGTCGGGGGTCGCGACTCGAATGCTGCCGCCGGGCTTCAGCACGCGCCGGCATTCGCGCAGCAACCGGGCTCCCGCCTCCTTGCTGACATGCTCGATGAATTCCTCGAGCAGGATCAGGTCGACCGAGGCGTCTTCGAACGGCAGCGGCCGTAGCGCGTCGACATAGCAGTCGGCGCGCGGATCGACATCGGCCGTCAGCGCGCCCGCGATGATGTTGCTGCCGCCGCCGAGATTGAGCAGTTTGGGTCCATCGGCGCTCGCTGCCCATCGCCGCCGATACGGGCCGGAGACCATTGGCCCGATGATCGGCCACAGAAAGCGCGCTCTGGTCGCCGCGAACCGGGCCAGACTGTGGAATAGTCCATATCGTCTTCGGTAGAATTCAAGCTTGGTGAGCAGGTCGTGGCTCGCCGGCGCCTTCCGGAACAGCAGAGTGTCGACCGTACCCATGCGAAATCTTTATCATACCGCGCGCCATGTCCGGAATCAAAACGCGTGGAAGTGAAGGAAAACAAAGTGCGTATCGGATACATTTTTGCGCTGTTTCGGATAATATGATGAAAAGACAAGAAGCTGTATCTACGCTGCCACGTGGCTCCATTATGGCGATAATTTCGACAAGTCCATTTACTAGCGTCGCCATTAAGGGGGAATGGGCATGACCTCCTCGATCGCTGGACTCATGAAAAGAACGATCGTAGCATTCGATGCATGGCCCAGACGATCATCGGCGTCGGATTGCTTGCGTTTCTCGGCGCTCTTTCCTGTGGGAGTCTTTATATGCTGTTCCGGAGCCGGGCCCGTGCCAGGCGATCGCGTCGCGGCCCGCGCCAGAAGTTGAACATCACGAAGGATTGAGGCGCGAGGCGGGCGAGCGCCTGCCGGCTGCTAGGCTTGGCCGCGCTCGAGAGGCAGTTCTATCTCGATCCGCCCTATTGGGCTTTCGAGAACGACCATCGGCAAGGCGCCATCGAGCGCGACCACTTCGAACGCCGGGTGAACAGCTGGCGGCGATCAGGATCGGCTCCTGCAGGCTGTGGATGCTGCAGCTGCGCTCATTTAGGGCGGAGCGGCCGCCGCATTTGGGAGCTCTCCTTGCTGTTCCTGGGACGCCTTGTGTTTCTCTTTTATGCCGCTTTCAGATATGAATAGAAACCTTGCCCGTTCTAAAAACGGCGCTATTACGCGTGCTCCCGAGCGCGGGGCGATTAGCTCAGTTGGTAGAGCGTCTCGTTTACACCGAGAATGTCGGCGGTTCGAGCCCGTCATCGCCCACCAGTCTCACAAAGCCCGGATCAGCCGTGCCGCGCGCGCGATCCAGGGCGGATCGGCGACGACCTGCTGGCGCGTGCCCGCGCCGAGCGGCAGGACCTGCAGCCTGCCTTTCTCGCGCCCGATCAGCCGCCCGAACAGGAAGCGCCCCGCCGGGCGCGGCACCAGCACATCGCGGTTGAGCGCGCCCGCATAGGCTTCGGGCGCGAGGGTCTCGCACCAGAGTTCGTCGCCGGCGCGATAGTCGCCGACCCCGGCGACGATGAGCACTGCGACGCTTCCGGCCGCGGGCGATGGCGGCGTGAGCGCCGATGGCCGCTTCGGCGCGTGCGCGCCGCCGGCGTCCAGCACGGCGGCGACGTCGATGCCCGCGCGCGCCGGCAGCTTCACCAGGTCGGCGGCGGTCACGCCGAGCGCGGCTGCGATTCGATTGAGCCATCCGACCGACACGGTGCGCATGCCCGTTTCCAGCCGGCCGATGGTCTGCGCGGTCGTTGGCGGCGCACAGCGCCGGGCCACGTCCTCGAGCGTCAGCCCCTTGGCGCGGCGCACTTCCCGGATCGCGGTGATCATGGTGCTCTCCTAACCAGATCGGTTGATCCTTATCCTGCGAACGCACCCGTGCGGCAAGTGCTCCCGAATTCGGTGCCGACGCGGCGGTCGGGGCTGGCGTTCGGCGTCGCCTGCACTCATGATGCCGCCGGGGCGCGCTGGGGGGCGCGGGAGGGAGAAGGGCATGCCGATCAAGCGCGAGATGATGGTGCGGCGGGAAGACCTGGCGCAGACCGCGATCAATGAGACCCTGGTGTCCGAGCCGAAGGAGGGCGAGGTGCTGCTCGAGATCGAGGCCTTCGCGGTCACCGCCAACAACGTCACCTATGCCGTGGTCGGCGATCAGCTCGGCTATTGGAACTTCTTCCCGGCGCCGGAAAGCTGGGGGATCGTGCCCGTCTGGGGCCATGCCCGGGTGATCGCCTCGCGCCACCCGGAGATCGCGGTGGGCGAGCGCGTCTATGGCTATCTGCCGATGGCGTCGCACCTGATCGTGCAGCCGGGGAAGATCACGGCGGACGGCTTTCGCGACATGGCGGCGCATCGCCAGCCGATGAGCGCGATCTACAACCAGTATCGCCGCCTCGCCG
>CAISGR010000162.1 GCA_903884945.1 uncultured bacterium | reverse complement strand
CGATCCGGTCGCGGCGGCGCGACGCCCCGGGGCTGCTTCAGGCGGTCGCCGGGAACCGGCGACGGGGAGGGATGCCGCTTCAGCTCGGGCGGGACCTGCTCGGGCGGTGGGTTCCGGGTGGGGTTCTTGCGGAACGCGACGACGTCGTGCTGGCGCACCTCGCCGATCTCGCCGACCGGCAGGTCGCCGAGCACGAACGGGCCGTAGCGCGTGCGGATCAGGCGCGAGACGCGCAGGCCGAGATATTCGAGGACACGGCGGACCTCGCGGTTCTTTCCCTCGGTCAGGATCAGCTCGATCCACACATTCGCGCCGGTGCGGCGCTCGAGATTGGCGTTGATCGAACCGTAGCGCACGCCCTCGATCTCGACGCCGTGGATCAGCTCCTCGAGCTGCGCCTGAGTCACCGGGCCATAGGCGCGGGCACGATAGGCGCGCTCGACGCCGGTCGCCGGCAATTCGAGCTGGCGCTTGAGTTCGCCGTCAGTGGTGAGGAGCAGCAGCCCCTCGGTGTTGAGATCGAGCCGCCCGACCGGGACGAGCCGGGGCAGATCCTTGGGCAGCTTGTCGTAGATCGTCGGGCGCCCGCCCGGATCGCGCTCGGTGACGAGCAGGCCGGCCGGCTTGTGGTAGAGGAACAGGCGCGCCGGCGCGGCGGCCTGGACCGGATCGCCGTCGACGGTGACCCCGTGGAGCGAGGTGAGGATCGTCGCCGGCGTGTCGACGACCACGCCGTTCAGCGCGACGCGCCCTTCGGCGATCATGCGCTCGACTTCGCGGCGCGAGGCGACGCCGGCACGGGCGAGCAGCTTGGCGATCCGCTGCTGCTCTCTGGATTCTCTGAAAATGGACACGAGGCGCTGATACCGCTTTTCTTCGCGTCCGGATGAAAAAAATGTTGCGCCGGATCGAGATGCCGCGCGTTAAGAGTCGGATGCGTAACAAGACGGGGGATCGATGCTCCCCGGTCCAGTAAAGAAGGCGGGTACCGGACCATGCTGTTCGGCAGAAAGAAACGACGCATTTCACGGCTCCTTATCGTCGAGGACGAGCCCCTGGTGGCGTTCGACACCGAACATTTCCTGCGCGAGGCGGAATTCGAGATCGTCGCGACGGTCGACCGCGTGGCTTCGGCGATGGCCGTGATTCGCGACGGCGAGGAAATCGACCTGGTGCTGGTCGACATGAGCCTGGCCGATGGCAGCGGCATGGACGTGGCCAAGGCGGCCAGCGAAGCGGGGATCAAGGTGTTGTTCGTGACCGGCGCCTGCCCGGACGGCGCGCGCGACATCGCAGCGGGATGCCTCGCCAAGCCCTATGCGCAACGCGACCTGCTGGCCGCGATCAATGCGATCGAGGCAGTGATCGACGGCAGGAAGCCGAAGAAGCTGCCGGGCGGGTTCAGCCTGTTCGAGACCTAGGCGCAGGGTCCGCCCCCTGGGGAAAAGCGGCGGTGCGGGGGGACTTGATCGCGTCCCTCAACCACGCGCCTCGGTCATCCGGCCCTTCGGGCCAGCTTCTCCTGCCGGCGGAGAAGGGATTCAGAGCCGCGCTTCGACCTGATCGTGGAAGGTGCGGATCCCGGTTTCCAGCGTGCCCAGCGTGATCCGGTCGAGCGTGCCGGCGCGCAGCCCTTCCTGGCCCAGCGCCGCGGCGCGGAAATCCTCCGCGGCGAAGACGCCGCCATCGAGCAGGTTCCAGCTCTTTTCCCAATGGGCGAGCGCCTTCTCGGTCGCGGGCGCCTCGGGGATCAGCATGAAATCCTCGACCAGCACCCGGTTCTCGGACTGCGGCATCAGGACCATCAGGTTCATATAATCCGGGCTGACGATCAGCACCGTGCCCGGGAACATCTGATAGGTGTACGTGATCGCGGCGCGCAGCGTCGGCCAGTCGCCGGCGGTGCAGGCAGCGAGCGCCGCCTCGCGCCCGACGGCCGAGCGCTGGTGCGGGCCGATCGTGTCGGCGCTGGCGACGCCATCCTTGAAGAAGGGGCCGATCGTCGCGGCATGCAGCCGCTGGACGTGATAGCTTTCGAGAAAGGCATCCATGATCAGCTTCCAGTTGGCGGGCACGTCATGCGTGCGGCGGCGGAAGAGATGCTGGCCGGCCATGTCGAAGGCATCGAAATCATGGCCGAGCGCCTCGGCTTCGCTGAAATCGGCGCCTTCCTCGAAGGCGAACCAGATCAGGCCGCCGGCCTCGCGGGTCGGCAGGCGCTTCAGGCCGAACTGTGCCTTGTCGAGCCCCGGAAAGCTGTCCGGCCGGGGAAGGCCGACCAGGCTGCCGTCAAGGGCGTAGCTCCAGGCGTGATAGGGGCAGGTGAGCCGCGGGGCGCAGACGGGCGCGCTGCCCTCGACCAGGCGCGTGCCGCGGTGACGGCAGACATTGAGGAAGACCCGGGCGGTGCCGGCCTTGTCGCGGGCGATCAGCAGCGGCTTGCCGAACCCGTCATGCGGCACGGCCATGTTGGGCTGGGGAAGCAGCGCCGACGGGGCGATCACCAGCGGCATGCGGGAAAAAATCCGTGCCTGTTCCGCCGCATGGCGTTCGGGCGACGTATAGGCGGCGGCATCCACATAGGTGATGCCGGCCTTCGACGCCGTGCCGCCGGCCGCAAGCTGCGCGGCGAGCGCGAGCTGGCCGGGGGTCGGCACGCTAATCTTCATGGGCGCGTTCATCTCGCTTCCTCTCCCGATTTTTGCCGCTAGTCTCTGCGCTAAGATCGCGGGGAGCAAGAACGAATGGATGCGCTGGAAATCGAGCGGCCCGGCAGCTGGTGGGACGGGATCCGCCCCTATGTCGAAAAGGCGCCGCTCGCCGCGCTCGCCCTCGGCATCTCGTCGGGCTTTCCCTATGCCATGATCGGCGCCACGCTGACCACGCGCCTGGCGCAGGGCGGGATCGACAAGAAGACCGTCACGGCGTTCAGCCTCGCCTTCCTCGTCTATAATCTGAAGCCCTTCTGGGCGTGGATCGTCGACGGCGTGCGGCTGCCGGTCATCGGCCGGCTGGGCCAGCGGGTCTCGTGGCTGATCGTCGCGGGGCTGTTCGTGATCGCGGCAGTCGCCAATCTCGCGCTGGTCACGCCCAATTCGGCGGCGATCATGCCGACGGTGATCGCGGCGATCCTGGTCGGCGTGGCGGGCGCGACCTTCGATATCGTGATCGACGCCTATCGGATCGAGATCCTCGAGCCGCGCCAGCTCGGCGTCGGCTCGGGCATGTCGCAATATGGCTGGCGGATCGGATCGGCGGGCGCCGGGGCGCTCGCGCTCGTGATCGCGGCGCGGGGCGGCTGGGAACTGGCCTATTTCGCCTGCGCCTCGTTCGCGCTGCCGGCCATGCTGGCCGGGCTGATCGTGGGCGAGCCGCGGCGACACCACCGGGTCGCCGCGCGACAGAGCCTCGGCACCATGCTCACCTCGATCTGGGGGCCGTTCGCGCAGTTCTTCCAGCGCGAGGGCGCGCTGATCGTGCTGCTGTTCATCCTGATCCACAAGATCGGCGATACGCTCGCCAACCTGACGTTCCGGCTGCTGTTCGACGACCTCAAGTTCAGCAACGACGAGATCGCCTTCTACGATGTGGGCCTGGGCTTCTGGGCCTATCTGATCGGCATCTTCGTCGGCGGTGCGCTCTACGCCAAGATGGGCATGAAGCGCTCGGTGACGCTCGCGCTGGTGTTGATGGCGGTATCGAACCTGAGCTTCGCCGGGCTCGCCGCGGCCGGCCATTCCAACTGGGGCATGGCGGGGGCGATTGGCTTCGAGAATTTCTCGAGCGGCTTTGGCGGGGTCGCCGTCGTGGCCTATTTCTCGGCGCTGACCGACCTGCGCTTCACCGCGGCGCAATATGCGCTGATCTCGGCCGCGGCCAGCATCGTCGGGCGGTTCGTGACGGGCACCACGGCGGGCGCGCTGATCGAGCGCTTCGGCTATGTGAACTTCTACCTGCTGACGACCGTGATCGCGCTGCCGGGGGTCTTCCTGTTCTGGTGGATGAGCCGATCGGGGCTGGTCGACCGCTCGATCGGCAGCGCGGGTGGGGGCGAGGAAGAGCCCGTGCCCGGTTCGGGGCCGCTACGGCGCCCGGTCGTGGCGGAAGGGTCGGAACCACCTGCCCCATGATCCTCTATCTCGCGATCCTGGCGATCCAGGTCATGCTGGTGATCGACGTGATCCGCAACGGGCGCAACCAGTTGTGGATCATGGCGCTGATGTTCCTGCCCGGGCCGAGCACGATCGCCTATCTGGTGATCGAGGTCTATCCGCGGCTGCAGGGCAACCGCCATGTCCGCACCGCGCGCGCCAAGGCAGTGGCAGCGCTCGATCCCGAGCGGGAGGTGCGCGCGGCGCGCGATGCGCTCGCCCTGGCCGATACCGCCGCCAACCGGATCCGCCTGGCCGACGCGCTCGCCGCGCTGGGGCGTTATGGCGAGGCCCTGCCGCTGCTGCGCGAGGCGATCGAGCGCGGGCCGCTCGACATGCGCACCGGCGAGAAGCTGGCGCGGGCCCTGTTCGAGACCGGCGCGACCGCGGAGGCGCTGAGTGCGCTCGACGCCAATCCGCCGGCGACAGCGCAGAGCGACCGCGACCGGCAGGGGCTGCTGCGGGCCCGCATCCTCGAGGGGCTCGGGCGCAAGGAGGAGGCGCTGGCGCTGTATGCCGATCTCGTCACCCGGCTGGCCGGCGAGGAGGGCCGGTGCCGCTATGCGGCGCTGCTGCTCGACCAGGGCTGGGAGAAGAAGGCGCTGACCGTGCTCGAAGAGGTGGAGGCGCGGATGAAGCGGCTCGACCGGCAGCAGCGCGCGGCCGAGGCGGACATGTATCGCTGGGCGATGGACCAGCTGGCGGCATTGCGGGCTAGCCGGAAATAGGCCGCCCCGAATCCGCGAAGGCGGCGGCGAGCGCGGCGGCGCTGGCAAGGACGCCGTCGATCCGGCGGACGCCGAGCAGGTCGGCAAGCAGCAGGCGCGCCGTGTCGGGCGTCGTCTCGACCCGGGCGAGGATGGTCAGCACTGCATCCTCCGCCGTCGTCATCCGGTTGCAGCAGCATGGCGCGATCGAGATCGGGTTGACCGCCGTTCCGGCGATATCCGCCATCAGCGCGCGCATCAGCACCAGCGGGCGGCGGAAGCCCTCGCCAAAGGCGTTCAGCAAGGCATGGGCGGCATGGGCATCGCCCAGGCCGTGTGCGCCGATCCGCCGGATCGCGAACAGCGCGAGCCGGGCGTTCGGACAGGCGGACATCGGCAGGGGAAGGATCTGCGCCGAAGCGGGGGCGATGGTCATGACACGCGACTCCATGGGCTGGAGCAGCAGGGTCGCGTTTTCGTTATTGCAAGTCAATAGCAATAAGGCCGAATCAGTCGGGCGGTTCGCCGTTCGCGGCGAGCACCTCGCCGGCAAGATAGAGCGAGCCGAGGATCAGCACGATCGGCGGCTCGGCCGGATCGGCGGCAGCGGTGATGTCGGCCAGCGCCGTGGGCACGTCAGTCGCGATGTTCGCGATCATCCCGAGGCCGCGGGCGATCGCGACCAGCGCTTCGGGGGCGTGATGCTCGTGGTTGGGCACCGGCACGGCATGAAGCGTCGTGGCGAGGCCGGCAAAGGGCGCGAGCAGCCCGGCGGGATCCTTGTTCGACAGCATGCCGAGGATGAGGTGGACCTCGGCTCGGCCGGTTCCGGGAAAGGCGATGTGGCGCAGCGTCGCCGCGACCATGCCGGCGGCCGCGGGGTTGTGGCCGCCGTCGAGCCACAGCTCGCTGCCCGGCGGGAGGAGATCGTTGAGCGGCCCATGGCCCAGCCGCTGCATGCGCGCCGGCCAGCGTGTCGTCTCGGCGGCGGTGCGATAGGCCTCGACCGGGACCGCCAGCCGGTTCTGGTGGCGAAGCATCGCGATGGCGAGGGCGAGATTTTCCGGCTGGTGCGGGCCGGCGAGGCTGGGCAGGGGCGTCTCGATCCGGCCGGCGGCGTCCTTGTAGCTCAGCCTGCTCGCGTCGGACGAGAAGAGCCAGGCGCCGCCTGCCGCCGAGACCGGCGCGCCGGCCGCGCGGGCGACCGAAGCGACGCGCTGCGCGATGGGGGCGGGATAGCGCATGGTGACCAGCGGCACGCCGGTCTTGGCGATGCCGGCCTTCTCGCCCGCGATTTCCTCGGCGGTGTCGCCGAGGAAGAACTGATGGTCGACTCCGAGCTGGGCGATGCCGGTAACGAGCGGGCGGGCGATGACGTTGGTCGCGTCGAGCCGGCCGCCCAGCCCGACCTCGACGATGCAGGCGTCCGCCGGCGTCCGCGAGAAGGCGAGGAAGGCGGCCGCAGTGGTGACCTCGAAGAAGCTCGCGCCGATATCCTCGGCATGATCGAGCACTTCCGCGAGCAAGGCAGCCAGGGCGTCGTCGTCGATCAGGGTGCCGGCAAGGCGGATGCGCTCGTTGAAGCGGACGAGATGCGGGCTGGTATAGACATGGACGGCAAGGCCGGCGGCCTCGATCGCGCTCCGCAGGAAAGCGCAGGTCGAGCCCTTGCCGTTGGTGCCGGCGACGTGGAGCACCGGAGGAAGCCGATCCTGCGGGTTGCCGAGCCGGGCGAGCAGCGTGGTGATTCGCTCCAGGCCGAGAATGTCGGCGCCCGGGGAGAGCGACCAGAGGCGGTCGAGCTGGTGCTGGACGGCGGGTGACGTCGAGGTAGCGAAGTCAGGCATGACCTCAAGCCCTCTCCGCTCTGGCGAGAAGGGCAGTCCCGAGCATATCGTCAATGATCGTCAAGACGCCCTCCGGATGTCGCATCACGTCGTTGTTGGCAAATCGGAGCACAGGGTATCCTTGTTCGTCGAGCCACGCCGCACGTTTGTCATCCTTGACGACATCGACAGGCGTTTCGCCATCGATTTCGATGATCGGCTTGTGAGATCGTGCGACGAAATCAGCGACGAAGGGGCCGATCATCCCTTGTCGCGAGAATTTTGCGTTCGCGAAACGCTTTGCGGGCAGCGCGCGCCACGGCCCGCGTTCGGGCTGCGTCACGTGACTGCGCATGGGTTTTGCGCGCGCGAGAAGGACTTTGTCGGTCTTCGGCACTGCCCCTCTCCCGACCCTCTCCCCGGAGGAGAGAGGGCTGATCACGCCGCCTGCTTCGTGCCCAGATAGTCGATCAGGCTGGCCAGCGTCGCGCGCAGTTCCTTGCGGTGCTTCACCATGTCCAGCATGCCGTGTTCGAGCAGATATTCGGCGCGCTGGAAGCCCTCGGGGAGCTTCTCGCGGATGGTCTGTTCGATCACGCGCTGGCCCGCAAAGCCGATCAGCGCGCCCGGTTCGGCGATCTGCACGTCGCCGAGCATCGCATAGCTCGCCGTGACGCCGCCCGTGGTGGGATCGGTCAGCACCACGATATAGGGCAGGCCGGCATCGTGGAGCATCTGGATCGCAACGGTCGCGCGCGGCATCTGCATCAGGCTGAGGATGCCCTCCTGCATGCGCGCGCCGCCGGCCGCGGTGAAGATGATATAGGGACAATTGTCCATGATCGCGTTCTCGACGCCGCGCACAAAGGCTTCGCCGACGGCCAGCCCCATCGAGCCGCCCATGAACGCGAAATCCTGCACGCCGACCACCGCCTTGTGGCCTTTGATCGTGCCGCGCGCCGTGATCAGCGCGTCGCCCTCGGACGTTGCCGCGCGGGCGGCCTTGATCCTATCGACATAGCGCTTGGTATCGCGGAACTTGAGCGGATCGTCCTGCACCCTGGGCAGCGGGATGATCGTGTAGCTGCCGGCGTCGAATACATATTTGAAGCGCAGCACGGGGCCGATGCGCTCGTGATGCTGGCAGTTCGGGCAGACATGGAGGTTATCCTCCAGCTCCTTCATGAACACCATCTGCCCGCATCCCTTGCACTTGTGCCAGAGATTGTCGGGGGTATCCTTCTTGGGAACCACGAACGACAGCGCGTTGCGGACGCTGGTAAGCCAGCTCATGCGATTTCCTTTCGGGCGGCGCCGATCGCCGTCGACAGCGAGCGGATATAGGCACGCACCGCGTCCGGCGCATCCGCGCCATGCTGGCCGACGAGCTCGACGATCGCCGATCCGACGACGACGCCATCGGCGACGCGACCGATCCTGGCTGCCTGCTCGGGCGTGCGGACGCCGAAGCCGACCGCCACCGGCAGGTCGGTGGCCGCCTTCAGCCGGGCCACCGCGGAATCGATCGAATCCTGCGCTGCCTGCTGCAGGCCGGTGATGCCGGCGACCGACACATAATAGAGGAAGCCGCTGGCCCCATCGAGCACGGTCGGCAACCGCGCCGCATCGGTGGTGGGCGTGGCGAGGCGGATCAGATCGATCCCGACGGCGCGCAGATTGGGGCCGAACTCGTCATCTTCCTCGGGCGGGAGATCGACGCAGATCACGCCGTCGACGCCGGCGTCCCCGGCGGCACGGGCGAACCAGTCCGCACCGCGCCGGAGCATCGGGTTGGCATAGCCCATCAGCACGAGCGGCACGCCGGGGTGCCGCGCGCGGAAGGCGGCGGCGATGGCGAGGATGTCCGCGGTATGGGTGCCCGCGCCGAGGCTGCGCAGATTCGCCGCCTGGATCGCCGGGCCGTCCGCCATCGGATCGGTGAAGGGCATGCCGAGCTCGATCACGTCCGTGCCGCCCTCGACGAGCGCGTCGAGGATGGCGCCGGTGGCCGAAGGGCTGGGGTCACCGGCGGTGACGAACGTGACGAGCGCGGCGCGGTGTTCCGCGCGGGCACGGTCGAAGGCGGCGGAGAGTCTGGTCAAGCCCTCTCCCCTTCTGGGGAGAGGGTTGGGAGAGGGGCCTGGGCAAGAGCGTTGTCGAGCGTGTGCAGCACGCCCTCCAGATTGCTCATGACATCCATGTTGTTGAAACGAAGCACTCTGTATCCCTGTTCTTCAAGGAAGGTTGTACGGCCGGCGTCGTAGCCTGCGCGATCCGAATGTGTGTCGCCGTCGATCTCGATGACAAGCATCGGATCGCGCGCGGCGAAGTCAACGATATAGGGCCCGATCACTTTCTGGCGACGAAATTTCGTTCCCGCGAATCGCTTCGCGCGGAGGGCGAGCCACATCCGCTGTTCCGGCTCGGTCGCGTCGCTTCGCATCGATTTTGCGCGCTGTACGAGGTTCGCATCACGCATCCCACTGCCCCGCTCCCAACCCTCTCCCCTGTAGGGGAGAGGGCTTTTTGAGTATTCATATCGCGACCCCCAGCGCCTCGGCGACGGTGAAGATGTCCTTGTCGCCGCGGCCGCACAGATTGGCGAGGATGATCTGGTCGCGGTCCATCTCGCGGGCGACGCGGGCGACGGCCGCGATGGCGTGGCTCGGCTCGAGCGCGGGGATGATGCCCTCGGTACGGCAGAGCAGCTGGAAGGCGTCGAGCGCCTCGGTGTCGGTCGCGCTGGTATAGTCGACGCGGCCGATCGAGTGGAGCCAGCTGTGCTCGGGGCCGATGCCGGGATAGTCGAGGCCGGCCGAGATCGAATGGGCCTCGGCGATCTGTCCGTCTTCGTCCTGCAGCAGATAGGTCTTGTTGCCGTGCAGGATGCCGGGCGAGCCGCCGGCGAGGCTGGCGGCATGCTGTTTGTCGAGGCCGTGGCCGGCGGCTTCCACGCCGAGCATCGCGACCCCCGCGTCATCCAGGAACGGGTGGAACAGGCCGATCGCGTTCGATCCGCCGCCGATCGCGGCGACCAAGAGGTCGGGCAGGCGATTGATGCGCGCAAGCATCTGCGCGCGCGCTTCCTTGCCGATCACGCTCTGGAAGTCGCGGACCAGCTCGGGATAGGGGTGCGGGCCGGCGGCGGTGCCGATGATGTAGAATGTGTCATGGACGTTCGCGACCCAGTCGCGCAGGCCCTCGTTCATCGCGTCCTTGAGCGTCATCGCGCCGCTGGTCACGGGACGGACCTCGGCGCCGAGCAGCTTCATCCGGAAGACGTTGGGCTGCTGACGCTCGATATCGCGCGCGCCCATATAGATCACGCAGGGCAGGCCGAAGCGCGCGCACACCGTGGCCGTGGCGACGCCGTGCTGGCCCGCGCCCGTCTCGGCGATGATGCGGGTCTTGCCCATGCGCATCGCGAGCAGGATCTGGCCGACGCAATTGTTGATCTTGTGCGCGCCGGTATGATTGAGTTCGTCGCGCTTGAACCAGACCTGCGCGCCCTTGCCTTCAGGCGCGCTCTCGCGGAGCGCCTCGGTCAGCCGCTCGGCATAATAAAGCGGGCTCGGGCGGCCGACATAATGTTCGAGCAGATCCTCGAACTGAGCGGTGAAGGCAGGATCGGCCTTGGCGGCACGATAGGCCTCATCCAGCTCGAGGATGAGCGGCATCAGCGTCTCGGCGACGTAGCGGCCGCCGAACTCGCCGAAATGCCCGCGATCGTCGGGCTGGGCGCGGAAGGAATTTGGGACATTCATGACCGGGGCGCTTTAGCATCCCCTCCGTGCGTGTCGAGCGAAGTCGAGACGCGGTGCTTCAGGCCGAGGCCCGAAGCCGGGCTTTCCGATTCCGGTCGCGGTCAGAGTTCCCGGACGCGTGCCAGGAACGTTGCGATTTTCGTCACGTCCTTGATCCCGGGCGCTGATTCAACGCCGGAGGAAACGTCCACCATCTCCGCGCCGGTGATCGCCACCGCCTCGGCAACATTGTGCGGATCGAGACCGCCCGAAAGCGTCCAGGGAAGCGGATGGCGAAACCCCTGGAGCAGGCTCCAGTCGAAGCGGACGCCCATGCCGCCGGGGAGCGTCGCGCCGGGCGGTGTCTTGGCATCGTAGAGGATGCGAGCGGCAGCGCCGCCGAACGTCGCCGCGGCAGCGAGATCGGGGCGCGTCTTGACAGCAACGGCGGCCCAGATTTCCAGGCCGGTGCGGGCGCCGATCGCGGCGGCGCGGGCCGGGCTGGTGTTGTGCAGCTGGAGGATGCCGAGCTGCCCGGCGCCGATCGACGCCTCCAGCAGCGCATCGTCCGGATCGACGAACACGCCCACCCGGCTGACGTGACCGGGTACCCGCGCGGCAAGCTGGGCGGCCCGCTCGCGGCTGAGACTGCGCGGGGAGGGCGGGAAGAAGACGAAGCCGACATGGCTCGCACCGCCGCGAATCGCGGCGTCGAGGGATTCGGGCGTGGAGAGGCCGCAGATCTTGGCGGTTATCATCGTCTTCTTTCGTCACCCGGCCCGCTTCGGGCCATTGCCCCGCGCGTGCGGAGCGCGAGGCTCATGCGACACCAGGGATGCCGGGACAAGCCCGGCATGGCCGCCCCGTCAGAGCGTGGCGCCGATTTCCCGGGCGGCCGTGTCCGGATCCTCGGCCTGGGTGATGGGGCGACCGACCACGAGGATCGAGGCACCGGCGTCGAGTGCCTGGCGCGGTGTCGCCACCCGCTTCTGGTCGCCGCTGGCGCCGTTGGCGGGGCGGACGCCCGGGACGACGAAGAAGCCCTTGGGCCAGAGCTTCCGGGCGGCGGCGACCTCGGCACCCGAGCAGACCACGCCGTCGACGCCCGCCTTCATCGCCAGCTCCGTCAGGCGCAGCACCTGATCGTGCGGATCGCCGGGGCAGCCGATCGAGGCGAGGTCCGCACCGTCGAGGCTGGTGAGCGTCGTCACGGCGACCACCTTGGTGCCGCTGGGCGCCGCTGCCTTGGCGTCTTCCAGCATCGCGCGGCCGCCGGCGGCGTGCACGGTCAGGATCGCGGGCTCGAGCGGGCGCAGCGCCATGATCGCCTTGGCGACGGTATTGGGAATGTCGTGGAATTTCAGGTCGAGGAAAATCGGGAGGCCGAGCTCGGCCATTTCGCGCACGCCGGCACGCCCATTGGCCATGAAGAATTCGAGGCCGAGCTTGATGCCGCCGACATGGTGATGGACGCGCGCGGCGATCGCCTTGGCGCGTTCGAGATCGGGTGTGTCGAGCGCAACGAAGAGCCGGTTGCTCATGCGACCCCCGGCGGGACGGCGGCCGGGACCGCCGCGAGCGGCAGTGCGGGTTCCGGCTCGGGGTCGGGCAGCAGGGCCGGCGCCGGTGGCGGCGCGAGCGCGCCGCGCAGATCAGTCACGGTGCGCTCCGAGGTCGCCAGCCGGTTGCGCAGGCGCCAGCGCACCGCCTGATAATAGAGCATGGTCGGCAGGAAGCCGAGCAGGAAGGTCACGAGCAGCAGCAGCGGCAGGTTCACCTCGGCGATCAGGCCGCCCCAGAGCTTGATCGGTACCGTCGTCCAGTTGCCGAGCGTGAAGATGGCAGCGACGAAGGCGAGCAGGCACCAGAACAGGATCTTCAGGAACTGCATCGTCTCTCCATCTGCGGCCGCAATCGACCCGAAGCTACCCGTCGCGCGGCGATTTGACCAGCCTCAGCCGATTTCGCGCCGCAGCGACTCGATCAGGCCGGGGATCGCCGCGAGTTTCGGTCCCTCCTCGTCGACGATTGCGAGGAAGGCGGCGCGCTTGATCGCGGCGACACGGCCGGGTTTCAGGCGCGCATTGCCGGTGAGCGACGAGAGCACGATGTCGATCATCCGCTCCGCCCCATGGAGTCGCCCCCAGAGATAGTCGTTCTCGCGATAGGCCCGGCTGAAAAAGGCGCCGAAATTGTTGAACTGGATGCCCTTGAGCGTCGCTTCCGCACCGCCGGCGCGGATCGAGGTCGCGTCGTCGGGAGCGATGCGATCGACCTTGATCGGGTCGAATTCGTCAAGCCCTTCCCCCTGGAGCAGCGGCAGGGTGGCGACGTCGAAGTACGGAAAGCCGAGATAGGTCAGGAGGATCGGCCGCTTCACCTCGCGCTCGAGGCCGGTGAAGGCGGCGGCCAGGCGTTGCTCGGTGGCGGTGTCGAGCCGCTTCAGATCGAGCGATTCGGCGAGCTTGTCGAGCAGGGGGCCGGCATCCCCGCGCAACAGGCGGACGTCCTTGCGCAGATGCGCGTGCTTCTCGGTACGCTTGCACTCCAGATAATCGGCGAGCGAGGCGTAGATGGCGTCGCGGATCGGCGCGAGCATCGCTTCCGCGTGATCGGTTTCCAGTTCGGTCACGCGCCGGGCGAGCATGCGCAGCCGGCGGATGCGGAACCCCAGATCATAGGAGCGCAGGAAGCTGATCGTGGTCGCGCTCGCGCCGTCGGAAAAGCGACGCTTGACGTGGTCGAAGCCGCGCGCGCTGACCGCATCGGCGACATGGCTGCGAATCCGCTCCAGGCGTTGCGGCCCGGGCTCGCCCCCGGCGCTGTAGAGCAGCGACGTGATTGCCTCGATCACGCCGGCGATCTTGAGATGGGCATAGGCGGCATAGCCATAGCCCGCGTTCTTGGCGGCCGCCGACTGGGCCCGGGCGCGCCAATGGGCAAGCCGCGCGGTGGTCGGCGAATCGAGGAACAGGGTGTAGCCGAACAGGCCCTCGACCTGGGCCTCCACCTCCGCCCGGATGTTGAGGACGATCGTGCGCATCCGCTCGATCGCCCGCGAGCGCTCGGCGATATCGTCGAGATTGTCGCGGATCGGCTGCTGGCGCGGCAGTTCGGAAATCGCGCCGAGGATCGTCTGGAAAAAGCCCGGCGCTTCCACATTGGTCGAGCCGAAGTGAATCTTCGATCCCGGCGCCGGATCGATATAGACGAAGCGCCGATCGATCTCGCGCCGGGCCGGGCGCTCGCGCAGCGCCTCGATCGCCGGGCGAAACGGGGCGTTGGCCAGTACCGATCCGTCGATCAGCACGGCATGGTCGGCGGCGTTCGCGGCGGACTGGCGCGGCAGCACGCGCCTGAGGAAGTCGGCGCGGCCCGGCCACGCCACCTTGCGGCGTTCGAGCACCCTGTCCATCTCGCCGACCATGAAGGGCGGAAACGCCCCGGGAAAGCTCGAGGTGGAGCGTGCCGCAAAGGCAAGCTCGCCGGGATGCGCCAGCGTGTCGACGGCGAGGCCGTGATCGGTGAAGGGGACGACCAGACGATGCTCGGTCTCGACCACTTCGGGCGGCGAGTTGAGCGTCAGCCGCTCCGGATGGCCGCGGAAATCGGTGACGGTGACGAACAGGTCGAGCGGCTGGCCGGCGGGGAGCAGCCGCGCGCCACGCGGCGCGGCCGCCATCGCATCAAGCGCGTCGAGGATCAGGCCGGAGAAGAGCTCCCCGCCAAAGGGCGGCTCGAACCAGCGCGAGCGCACGAAATGCGATAATTTGCTGCTGACTTCCCGGCGCGCGCCCGCCTCGACCAGTTCGTCGACATTCTGCGCGCTGCGCCGCGCCGCCATCCAGGCGATCGGCAGCGCCCAGATCTTGGACAGCTTGTTCGAGGGTGCCTGTTCGGGATCGATCAGTGCCTCGACATCGGCCGAATCGAGCCAGAGCTGAGTCAGCGGCTCAAGCGACTGGCCTGTGGTGATCGCCTGGGCGAGGAACACGCCGTTGATCCCGCCCGCGCTGGCGCCGGCGATGATATCGACCAGCACGCGCATGCGCAGCCCGGTCTCGTCCTCGATCTCCTTCAGCAGGTCGCGATAGACGCCCTGGCTGCCGCTGTCGGGGATCTCGCCCTTGTGGAAGGCCTGGCTGGCGCGGGCGAGGCGCCAGATCTCCTTGGTGATGCCGTGCATGTAGACCGCAAGGCTGATGCCGCCATAGCAGACCAGCGCGAGGCGGATCTCCTTCTCGCGCATCAGCGGGGTTCCAGCACGGCCCAGATCGGCAGATGATCGGACGCCTTGCGTGCGGTGGCGCTCTGATGGACTCCGCAGTCCGTGACGCGCAGTTCCGACGACACCATGATCCGGTCGAGCCGGGCCACCGGCCGCCGCACGTGGAAGCTCGGGCCGGTATCGGCAAAGCTGTAGGCGCGGCCGAAATCGCGCAGGCAGCCCGACTGCGCGCTCCATTCGTTGAGATCGCCCATCAGCACGGTCGGCCGCTGCACGGTGCATGAATCGACATGGGCGAGGATGGCATGCGCCTGGCGCCGCCGCCAGAGCCCCGACAGATCGAGATGCATGCCGACCACCCGGATCGGGCTGCCCCCGCTGCGGATATCGGCCATCACGGCGCCGCGCGGCTCGAGCGTCGGCAGGTGGATCGCCTCGCAATCCATCACCATCGATTCCTTGCGGATCAGCAGGACATTGCCGTGCCAGCCCATGCCGCCGGCATGGACGCGGAAGGGCACCGCCTTCCACGGGCTGTGCTCCTCGAGCAGATGGAGCGGGAGCACGCAGGCCTTGGCGCCGAAGCGGCGATCAGCCTCCTGCAGCGCAATGACATCCGCGTCGATCTCGCGCAGCACCTCGACGATGCGGTTCGGATCGCGGCGCCGATCGAGGCCGATCCCCTTGTGGATATTGTAGCTGGCGACCTTGATCATGTGCGTGCTGGAACGCCGATCGGCAAAGATGGTTCGCCGCGCGGCGCGCGGCGCTGGAATTGCTGTCGTATATTCCCTGTGCCCTGCGATGCCAGAGCGAAATCGCAGCCGAGGCGCAGAACTCAGCCGGCTGCCGCCGCGCAGTAGCGATCGAGGAATTCCTGGTGGGTCGGCATCTTCGCCACCGCGCCGGCGATTCCGGCCTTCAGGTCGGCCAGCGCCTGGCGCAGCTGGCCGGGCGGCATCATCCGCGCGAGCTGGTGATAGCCACGCGGCTGCAGCCGCTGCCCGAGCATGACCTGGACCCAGGAATCGATCCGGAACAGCTCGTCCGAGGCCTGATAGGCCTGGGCGTTCTCGCGGAACAGCGCGATGCGGCGCGCCAGCGACTCCGGAATGTCCATGGTCCGGCAGCGCTGCCAGAAGGCGCTGTCGTCCCGCTCGGTGAGGTTATAGTGGAGGATGATGAAGTCGCGCACGCCCTCCAGCTCGTCGCGCGACAGGGTGTTGAAACGATCGATCAGCGACTGATCGAAACCGTTGAACGGGAAGGTCTTCAACAGCCGCGTTACCGCAACCATGATCAGGTGGATGCTGGTGGATTCAAGCGGCTCGATGAAGCCGCTGGCCAGCCCGAGCGCGATGCAGTTGCGATTCCACACCTTGCGGCGACTGCCGGTACGGTAGCGCAGCAGCCGCGGCTCGAACAGCGGCGCACCCTTGATCTCGCGCAGCAGCAGGGCGCGGGCGGCGTCGTCCGCCATATAGTCGCTGCTGAAGACCAGGCCGTTGCCGACCCGGTGCTGGAGCGGGATTTCCCACCGCCAGCCGGCCTCGTGCGCGATCGCCTGGGTGTAGGGCACCGCGGGGCCGACGGATTCGGTCTGCACCGCATAGGCGCTGTCGGTCGGCAGCCAGTGGCTCCAGTCCTCATAGCCGGTCTCGAGCGCCTGCTCGATCAGCAGCGCGCGAAAGCCGGTGCAGTCGATGAACAGGTCGCCCTCGATGGCCTGGCCGGATTCGAGGACGAGCGCCTGGATGAACCCCGTCTCCGGATCCTGCCGGACCTGCCCGATCCTGCCTTCGACGCGCTTGACGCCCGCGGGCTCGCTGATGCCGCGCAGGAACCGGGCATAAAGCGTCGCATCGAGGTGATAGGCATAGTTGATCTGGGCATTTTCGCCGGTGGCGAATTTGTTCGCCTTGGCGGCCTGCAGCTCGAAGCAATATTCCTCCAGTTCGCCGGCAACGCCCTCCGCGCGCGCCTGCAGCCAGAAATGCTGGAAGTCCGCCATCCAGGTGGATTTCCCGATCACCCCGAACGAGTGGATGTAGCGGTCGCCGATCGCGCCCCAATTCTCGAATGCGATGCCGAGCTTGAAGGTCGAACGGGTCGCGCGCATGAAATCCTGCTCGTCGATCCCAACCAGGCTGTGAAAGGCGCGGGCGGTGGGGATGGTGGATTCACCGACACCGACCGTGCCGATCTCGTCGGATTCGACCAGGGTGATGTCGAGCAGGCCGCCCAATTGCCGCACCAGCGCGGCTGCGGCGATCCATCCCGCCGTGCCGCCGCCGGCGATGACGACCCTTTTCACGATCTGCGCGTCCAAGGCGGCTCTCCTGTTTGCTTCGGTCAGCGGTTGAGGCGATTGAGCAATGTCGCGCGCAGGCGCCGCGCCTTGATCTCGTCGAGCTGGCCGAGCGCGCCGCGCGCCGCCTCGGGCAGATGGGCCCCGGCGCGATCGGCCGGGCCGAAGACATAATAATCGAACAGCTCGCGCCAGGCGCGCTTCTCGGGCTCCGGGCGATCGCGCAGGCTGAGCAGCGCGTGCAGCAGCGTGTTCTGCGGCGTGTCCATGAAGGCCGGTGAGGTGTTCCACCAATAGTTGATCATGGCGTTGAAGCCATTGAGCGCCTCGACCTGGTGCCACCACAGGGCGGGATAGAAGAGGATGTCGCCGGGCTCGAGCTCCGCCACCTCGGCTGCCGCCAGCGCCGCCGCGAACCGGGGATAACGGTCCAGATCGGGCGCGCGGAAATCGACCATGCTGACCACCTGGCCGCCGGGCGTCGGCTCGAGCGGGCCGGGGTACAGATTGTGCACCTGGTCGGGCGGGAAGAGGGTGAAGCGCCGCCGGCCGACCATGCAGCAGGCGATGTTGTTCGACATGTCGTAATGCGCCGAGGCAGTCGTGCGGTTGCCGATCCAGATGCTGACGATCGGCGGATGCGCCTCGAACATCGCGGCGTTGAGGGCGAGATCATTGTCCGCGCGCAGCCCGGGCAGGTAGAGGTCGAGGTCTGTCGAGCCGATATAGAAGGACGGGGCGTGCGGATCGTCGAGATGCGTCTCGATCCGCCCGAGGACTGCGGCCAGCGGCTCGCCGGCAGCATCGAAGTTCATCGCGCTGACATCGTCGTTGTAGAAGAACCGGCCCCCGATCTCGGGCTTGCCGGTATAGGCCACGACCTGCCTGCCGCCGTCGAACGACAGGAGATACGCCATCGCCGCGGCCGGCGATCTACGGCCAGCGCAGACCAGCGGCCAGTCGCTTGCGACGCCCTTCAGGATGGCCGGCTGCTGCGATTCCATCAGCGCGTCGAACGGGATCCGGTCGGGTGCCACCCCCGATATCTCCCGGGTTCTGCGTGCGATGGCCACCATGCGCCGAATCCTATGCCACGCCCGCCGGCACGCTCTGTTCGGCGCGGAGCTTTGCGTTCTTGAGGTCGATCAGGCGGCTCACATTGCCGAGCGAAGCCGCGGCGAGAAAAGCGAGCGCGAGGAAGCCGGCCTCATGAAGCCGTTCGAGGCGCGCGCCGTCCAGTCGTGCCAGCGCGCTGCCGTTGATGGCGAAAAGATCGGGAAGGACATATTTCCGCACATCGCTCAGTTCGATCTCGACGGAAATCGGCTGAATCAGGCCGGCCTCCTCAAAGGCGGCAAACATCGGTTCCGTGACGTCCAGCCCGGCGTAGATCGCCCGCAACACCCGGGTGATATGCTCGAGATAGGGCGTATTACCGCCGTGCGGCAGGAACAGCGGCAGGCCCTCGCTGCCGCTGACGCGCGGGTTGTCGAGATCGATATGGATCATTGGTTCCTGGCGGCCGGAATCCCGTTCCGCGAGCGCGATCGTGAACGGACCACATTGCAGCGCGGCGGGCACGTAACGGCCTTGCCAACCATCTTCACCGAGGAAGAGATTTTCGTCCCGATCGAGCCCCAGCAACGCGATCGGCTGCAACGCGCCGTTCGTATCGCGGTGAAAGAAGATGGGATAGTCGCGTTGAATCTCTTCGAACTCGGTGGGGAAGATGATCACCTGATTGACGCTGTCACCATATTGCGCGGCGTTGCGTGCAATCACCCGGATATCGGCATGATCGACGTTGTTCAGCGCTACCCTGTTGGTCATGCGTGATTTTCCAGCCCGACTATTCTTGCTTGACCGGCCGACCAAAGCCCGGCCGGGCCATGATGAGCCAAAGCCCCGACCCGCTCAACCCGAATGAAAGGCCCTGCAGGGAAGGAAGGAAAAAAGGCCGCTGCGAACAGCGGCCTTTCCCCCCCTTTGTCGCCAGGGCGAGCCGCCTCAGAACTTGAAGCGGGCGCCGAGCATGAAGCGGCGATCGAGCTCCTGGGCGTACCACAGCTCGGTCTCGGCCCGGGCATAGGTCCGGACGCTTTCCTTCGTCAGGTTCAGGCCTTCCAAAGAAACCGCGATGTTCTTTGTAACGTCATAGCTGATGTTCAGATCCAGCTGACCGAATGGTGCGGTGAATTCCGGGTTCCTCGAGCCTTGACGATTGATGCCCGAAAGGAACTTGTCGCGCCAGTTATAGGCCAGGCGAGCCGAAATTCCATTCTTGTCGTAGATCAACGTCGCGTTGAAGGTGTCGCTGAGACCCAGGAGCGCGAACTGATCCTCGCTCGGGCTTGCCCCGATGTTGAAGCCGATATCGCCTCTGACCATGGTATATGCGGCCGAGACGCCGATGCCGGTATTGCCAAGGAAATATTGACCGGCGACCTCGATTCCCCAGATCTTGGCATCCTTGTTGTTGATCGGCTGCGAAACCTGGAACTCATAGAATGGATCGGTGCCGTTGGCGTTCACGTCCAGCGCGTTGTTGATGGACTTGACATAGGCGTCATCCAGGGAATGCGCCACGGGGTCGAAATGGGCTGCGAATTGCGCCGTCGCCGCCGCTACCGATCCGGTTGACTGGATCAACGCCGTCATCGCGAACAGGTTCACGTCGCTGGTATCCGCGCCCAAGCCCGCGAGCGCCGCTTTCGCCGCGCCGGAGCGGCTTCCCGCCGCGCCAGAACTGGGATCACGCAGACCGAACAGTTCACTGTTGTACTGGCCACGGCCGATGAAGTTGTGCACCCGCTTGTCGAACAGACCCACCGAAATGTAACTGTCCGGCTTGAAGTAATATTCGAGCGACACATCGAAGTTGTCGGACGTGATCGGCAGCAAGCGCGCATTGCCGGTCGTCGCCGAGGCAACGCCGCCATTGTTGATGGGGCGCGGCGGGCCGCCCACCGTCGTTGCGGTGAACAGGTCGCTGTAGTTCGGGCGGGCGATCGACTTGCTGAACGAGAAGCGAGCAACGAGATTCTGCATCGGCTCGATGCGGAAATCGAACGACGGCAACAGGTTATTGTAGCTGCGCCCGTCCGTTACGAAGTGGCTCTGATTGGAAATCACGACGGTGAAGTCGTTATCGGACACCCAATTGATCGCGCCCGGAACAGCTTCCAGCGAGGTCGTGGTCGATTTCGTGTTCTCGTAGCGTATGCCGGCGACCATGCTGGCCTTGCGACCGGCAATTTCACCGTCCCAGGTCACCTGGCCATATGCTGCCCAGATGGTTTCCTTGACCCGGTTATCCTGGCTGCTGGTGACACCGACGGCATTCCCGGCCGCGGCGTAATGGGGGGACAGGATCGAATAAAGCTTGGCGGCGTCGCCGCGGAAGGCGAGCTGCGAGGCAGGATCGCCGCCCGGGTTATACTGGTTGAACTTGCATTCGAGGCAGAACGCCTGGAGGGCACCCGGCGCGAGCTGCTGCACGTCGCCCGGGTTGTTGATGCCCCAATCGCCCAGCGTCTGCTGCGTCGCGACGAAGGTCTGGTGCATGTCCGCGCTGCGGTAATTACCGCCGAAATCGAAACGACTGCCGCCGCCGAGGTCCCAGCCGAAATCGGCCCGGACTTCCTTGACGGTCTGGCTCTGCGTCGAAGCGAAGGTGCGGCCGACCTGCGATCCGACATCGTTGACGTCGAGCACGCCGTTGCCGGCAGTGCTGAGGGTAACCTTTTGCTGCGGAATGCCGCCGCTATAGTCGACGGAATGGGCCGCGACCACATTGGCGCCCATGCCGACAAGGGTCGAGCTCTTGCCGTTGGGATTATCCGGCCGGCTGTCAGACTTGCTGTAATGGCCATCGAGATTCAGCGAGAAATTCTCGGCGAAGTCCCACTTGGCATTCAGGCCGTAATCCTGAAGCGTGCTCTTCTGGGCGCGATATTGGGCTTCGAAGCCTTCGTCCTTCGCGCCGTTGATCGTCTCGTGCAGATATGTTGCGGTGGCCACCGTCGGGTTGCCATCGAACGTGACGACGTCGAATGGCCGGCTGAACCAGTTGGACAGATCCGAACGAGCCTCGCGCTGCTTGTTCTGCGCATAGAGCGCGTCGGCGGTGATGGTGAGGGAGTCGGTTGGACGGAACTGTATGACGCCCTGGCCATTGAAGCGCGAGCGCGTGCCTTCAGCATAGTGATAGCGGCTGTCATTGGGGATCGCGACGAGCTGATTGGGATTGCTCGGCGCGTTGTTGACGACGGTGCAATTGGCAGCAGGCGTGCTGGTGGGGCAGATCTGCGGTATGGCAGGGGCACCCGGAATAGCGCCGGGCACGTTGCGCGCGAACCCACCCGTGAGGAACGTGCTGTAGGGAATGATGTTCCAGTCGTTCGACGTGGCGCTGATCGAAGTATAGTTGCGCTTCTGATAGCTGCCGAAAAGCGAAATGCCGAAGGTGTTGGAATCGTTGGCCCAGCTGAGCACGCCGGACACCTCGGGCGTCACCTTCGAACCGCAATCAAGGCAGCCGTTCACGCTGGTATCGTAAACGGCCTTGGCGCCGATGCTGCCCGTGAACCCCGCCTTGTTGGCGTCGAGCGGATGGCGCGAGACGACGTTGATCGTCGCGCCGATACCGCCCGACGGGATGGCTGCGCGGCCGGTCTTGTAGACTTCGAGCGTCTTGACGCCTTCCGACGCGAGGTTCGAAAAGTCGAAGGAGCGGCTGGTGCCCTGTGCGCCGTCCGCATTCTCGTCGCCGCCGACCACGGAGACGACCGAGGTGGCGAGGGTGCGGCCGTTGAGCGTCACCAGATTGTAGTTCGGGCCGAAGCCGCGAACCGTGACGAGTGCGCCTTCGCCGTTGGTGCGGTTGATCGACACGCCGGTGATCCGCTGCAGCGACTCGGCAAGGTTGGTGTCCGGGAACTTGCCGATATCCTCGGCAGAGATCGCGTCGACCACGCCCGACGAATCGCGCTTGATCGCGATCGAGCGCTCGAGGCTGGCGCGAATGCCGGTGACCACGATGTCGGGCGTGGCGGCATCGTCCTGGACGCTGGGCGCGGCGTCCGGAGTCGCCTGTGCGTGCGCCATCCCCGGCAGCATCATGCAGACGGCGACCGCGATGGCGGATGTCGACCGTGCGAGCGTCGACAGATGAGCTAAGCTTTTCATAATCCCCTCCTCTTTCATGCGAGCTCTGGCGGCTCGGCAATGTTTTTTGGCGAACGGACTCGGCGCCGTTCGATGTTAACGCTACCAAAT
>CAISGR010000161.1 GCA_903884945.1 uncultured bacterium | reverse complement strand
CCATGCACAATGACCAGAGATATATCTTTCGTCCTTCCTGATGCGCCAGATACAAGTCCAGCAGCATGTCCCAGGTCGGTGCCGGGCAAAGGTCGAATCCCAGCTGGATGCCAACCAGCCTGCGCTCGGCGATAAGTCGCCGACACACTTCATGGCGCCTGCCCGCCGGCACGTCGGCGCTCATAAACATCTCCAGAATCTCACCAAGAGTTGCGAAGAGTCGGGGGCTTGCGATCCCAGCGCCCGCCATTTTCCTATGGGAGGGCGACCGACGAAGGTACTTGGGGAACGATCGCGCCAGCACGATAGAGCGCAATCAGTTCCTCTTGCTCAGGCCGCAAGACATCGATCGCGCCAAGGTCGCCTGCGTCTCCGGTCAGCATCAATGAAGGGCAGCGTCCCTCATAGGTGCCCAAATTAGGCCGATGCGCGCGATAACCGGCGAGCGCTGCAAGGGCTGGATCGAACGATCTCGCGATCTCAGGTGGGTATGCAAGCCAGGGCAATTCATAAGGCTTCAACCAGCCAAGGCTGTAGCTCACGATCATCCCCCGCCTCGCCCTATGCGTGCGGTTGGCGCCGCCAGCATGGAGGGTCGAGCCAAGGAACAGCAAAGCTGCGCCCGGCTCCATTTCGATCCCGATACCCTCTTCGGCATCGATGACGATTTCGTCCTGCCGCCGGTGACTTCCCGGCCAAATGATCGTCGCGCCATTCTCCGGCGTGTAGGACGAGAAGGGCCACATCACGTTGACCAGATATTCGACGCCGGGGCTGTGAATTGGCCACATGTCCTGATCCCGATGCGGCGGCTGCGCCTCGCCACCGGGCAATATCTCGATCGCCTGTGTGAGATTGAGCTGGATGCTGTCGCAATGACGACCCAGGATCGCTTCGACGGTCGTCAGCACGCCGACATGTTGCACGAAGGCCGCCATATGCGGGCTCCGGCGCAGCAGGCCGTGAAACCGTTTTGTGGTGCCGCCATAAAAGGGCCCGACCGACAGTCGGGTCGCGTCGAACACCGGCTCGAGATCACCCGCCAACGCTCGCACCATTTCCGGCGGCATGGCATCGCGGATCACGCAGTAACCCTGTGACTGCAGCAACTCCGTATGCACCCCGAGGTCGCTCCGGCGCGCGTCGCCCGCGATCGCTCTCATATCGTTCATGCCAGCACCCGTGCACCGGCTTCGGCCAGGGTCAGCGGCGCCGACACATAGGTGCCGGCCTCGCGCAACAGATGCGGCGTCTCCGGCGTGATATCGATCCGGAGCGCGCCGGTGAGGCTGCGCCCGATCTTGCGCGGCAAGCCAAGCGGCCAGCAGTCCCAACCGAGCGCCAGCACCTGGCTCAACCAACCCGAATCGGCGATGCAGGTGAAGGCGTGGATCTCGTGCAACAGCGCGAATTCGACCGCCGCAGTCGTCAGCGCGTTGCGGACGGCGAGCCGCTCGGGCGCGCGAAGCCGCATCGACAGGCATCCCCGGCTGATTTCATAGATATTGAGGGAACGCGGCACGCCACCGTCACACAGATCCGGGAAGATCGTCCCGAGAATATGAGGGCCGTCCGTCGGCAATAGCCTGATGGACCCGCGATGGGCTCCGTCGCCATCTACTGCGACCAGATAGATTGCCCGTTCGTCATCGAATTGATCGATCTCGAAACAGTCGTCGATGACCGGGACATCCCATTTCAACAAATCGACAAAGACAAGCTTACGATCACGATGCATAGCGTCGAGAATCGCGTTGGTGCCAGGCGCTCGTGCACCGTGAAAGATCTGGATCATGATTTTCTCCCGATTACAACGGGATCACGGTCATCCAAAAATGCTGGACCCTCATACCCGCTAGGTAGAGGGTTGACCCGATGTGGCAGGGATGTTGCCCCGCGCCCCCGGAACAAACTCAATCCATTTCGGATCGAAAGGGCGTCTTCGGGGCACGCCGTAGGGTTAGGTTACGCCGTCATACAGACCGCGAGCAGAAGGTGAAGGAGAGGGGGGAGGCGCGCGCGCTTGGATCGGCGACAGGCATCAGACCGATGATTCCAGCGCCAATTCCATCGCGGAGTCGGTTCATGGCGTTTGAATTCATCCAAATCTGGTCGCGATCCCGCCGCCGGGCCAGGGCGCAGGCGCGCGCCCTATTACGCAGCCAAATCTTGAGGGCCGCAGCCGACCAGCCTGGGCCCCCCGCTATCGCCTTGGCACGGTCGCGATATGCCGATCACGGACATGTCACGATCGATCCGCTCGAGACAGAATGTCGCCTTCACACGGACGGGATCGAGGTACGAGCGTGGGTCCTCGTACCGCATGGCGACGTTCCCGCACGCCTCGCCGACATATTGGCGCCGAGTATCGTCAAGCTCAGCCAGCTTCCGCCTCGGGTCCGCCAGATTTTCTTTCTGAGGACCGCCTACGCCATCACCACGCGGGACATCGCTTTCCTTCTGGACGTACCGCGCCGGTATGTCCGACGCGCAATACTGATCGCAATCGCTTCCCTCGATTCCAAGCGCAAATAGATGACGCCACCGGCGCCGACGATGCGGGAAATATCGTTCTCCAGACGATGCGCTACATCTTGGCCATAAGACCGGCGTCAGGCTCCGACGCCAGCAACGCGTCCAACATTGCCTGGCATTCCTTCTCGTTTTTCGGAACGGGCGCCTGTTCCGCGACATCGATGGCGAAGGACAGATGACAAGCGAAAGCCGTGCATCCGGCGCCGCCGCGGTCGAGCGTCGCGAGCGCCTCCTTCATGAGGCGCACCGCCTTCACCACCGCGGGATTTTCCCTGCACACAATGTCTTCATCACGACCGAACGGAACGACATTTCCCATCATACGACCTTCATAGCTGGCACATGCGCACCTCGACGCCTGGGAGACAACCACGCGCCACGATCCGGTCCGCACGCAGACCGAAGCGCAGGCGGGCGCGATGACCCTTACCCTATGGTTGATTGAATCCATCGACCAGACCGAAACCGTTAATTTTCGTTTCCATTTTGGGAGAAGCCCTTCCGGGCGCCGTCGCCGCGCACGACATCCGGCTGGACGCGAAAATCGGTGCTTCCACGAAAGCCATATCGATGTCTGTACTGCTCCACGCCGTTGACCGCGCAGAGCTCGAAGCGCGCGGCATGGCACTCGTCCGTAATCTGGGCGGACACTGGGCTGCCGGGAAGGGCATGTGCCGCTGTCCCGCGCACCCGGACCGAAGCCCGAGTCTTTCGGTACGGACCGGCGATATAGACCTCTTGTTCAAATGTTTCGCCGGCTGCGACACGATCGACGTGCTCCGCGCGATCGCCCGGCTCGGCCCACTTCCGACTGCCGGTCCCCTGAATAGCTACACCGCTCACCCCGGTGCCGACGAAGGCTGGCTGCAATCGCGCGCAATGGACCTGTGGGAAGAGGCCCGCGCGATCACCGATACACCCGTTGAACGATACTTGTTGAACCGCGCGATCCGTCAATTCTCCCCGGCGCTTCGTTTTCACCCTCGTACCCCGCTCGGGCCGCGGCGCCAGATCGTCTTTCGTCCTGCCATGCTCGCAGCCGTGCAAGAAGGCTCGCGCGTGATCGCCATTCAGCGGACGTTCCTAGATACGGTGCTCGCACGTCGCGCTCGTGACCTCGGCAATCCCCGCCGAATGCTGGGGCGCCCGGCACGCGGGACCGTCATGCTGGCCGAAGCCACCGACGCGCTTGGCCTGGCGGAAGGCGTTGAAACCGCGCTCTCCGCCATGATCCTGCTCGGCATCCCCGTCTGGGCCGCCCTTGGCAACGAGCGGCTTGGCCGGGTTGCCATCCCAACGCGCGTCGATCGCCTCATTCTTCTCCCCGACAATGATCGACCAGGCCGTCGTGCAGAAGTGCTCGCGCGGGAAGCGCACACAGTACCTGGACGGACGATCGAAACGATCTGGCCCTGGCACGGCTTGAACGACTGGAACGATGTCCTTCGACGGGAAGGGGAGAGGGGTGGGGGGCGGAGGCGGCAGGCGGCCTGACAGTCGGGTCGCGACCGCCTTCGGAGAATATCCATGTCCCAGCTACCCATCCTGGTGCCGGCATCGAAGCTAACCAAGTCGCCGACCAACGTCCGGAAATCGACGGACCCCGTCGCCGATGCGCAACTAGAAGCGAACATCGCCGAAAAGGGCATCATCCAGAATCTCATCGGCGTGCCCGTCGCCCGCAAGAAGGGCCAATATCGCATCACTGCGGGCGGACGCCGGCTCGACGCCGTGCACCGGCTCATCGACAAGGCCGTGTTCGATCCCGACTATCTCGTGCCCGTCCTGCCGCTCGCCGACGCCAAGGACGCGATCGAAATCAGCCTCGCGGAGAATTTCTTTCGCCTGGCCATGAATCCCGGGGAGGCCTGCCGCGCCTTTCAGGATATCATCGAGACCGAGGGCAAGACCCCGGCCGATGTCGCGAAGCGGTTCGGCGTGACCGAAAAATTCGTCCTCGGGCGGCTGCGCCTCGCGGGTCTCGCCGAACCTGTCTTCGACGCGCTTGCCTCCAACTCCATCACCCTCGATATCGCCATGGCCTACGCCAGCACCTCGGACACCGATCGCCAGGCAGCTGTCTTCAGCCAGATGGGCGAGGGCTATCATCGCTCCAATGTGAGCGAGATCCGCCGGCAGCTCGCCTCGTTCAGTTACCGCGCGAGCGATCCGCGCGCGCTACTGGTTGGCCGCGATGCCTATCTCGCGGCAGGCGGCCGGATCGACAAGGATCTGTTCTCGGACGCCGACAGCGAAAGCTGGCTCGACACCCAGATCGTCGACACTCTCGCCGAGCAGGCCCTCGCAGCCGCCGCCGAAGCCATCCGCGAACGCGACGGCTTCCAGGAGGTTCGGGTCGTTGCGGCGACGCATGTTCCCTATACCGAGACCTATGCGCTTCAGCCACTTCGTGGTGACCTGCCGCCGCTCGCGCCCGACCTGCAGACTCGCGAGGCCGAGATCAAAGCCGAGCTCGAACAGATCGCCGCGGCGTGTGAGGACGAGGATCATACGCCAAACGAGGATGACGAGCGGCGCAACGAGGCGCTCGAGGCGGAACTCGCGTCGATCACCAACCGGACGCCGGTCCTGACCGACACGCAGAAGGCCGAAGCCGTCGCTTATGTCGTCATCGGTCCGGACGGCGCCCCGCGCGTGCACGAGCAGCTCTATGTCGCGCCCGAACCGCGCCCCACGGAGGACCACAGCGATGGCGACGGCCCGGCCCTCGATGGCGACGAGGCAAACGTCGTGGCGAGTGAAGCCAAGCCTGTCATCAGCCAGCGCCTCGCGGACGAGTTGGCGGTGATGAAGACCGAGCTTATCGCCATCCACATCGCCAGCGATCCGGCCTTCGCGCTCGATCTCGGCACCTTCATCATGATCGAGGCGGCGTCCCGAGCGATGAATAGCGATGATCTTGCGAGCGAGCTTCGGGCGACCCGCCCGACAGCGCGTGTGCAAGGGTTCGAAAGCGGCACGCCGGCCGCAGCTGAATGGACGAAACTCGACGCGGCGCTCGATCGCAGCTGGATCCATCACGAAACCATCGAGGACCGCTACGACGCCTTCTGTACCCTCGACGATGCTGCGCGCGCTGCCTGGCTGGGCTGGGCGATCGCCCGCACGATCGAGGCGGTTCCGAGCGGAAAAACCGGTGGCGACTTCCTCGACCATCTTGGGGCCAAGCTCGCCATCGATGTCGCGACGTGGTGGCGCCCGACCGCGCGGACCTATTTCGACCGCATCAGCAAGCCGGCGATCCTGGGACTGTTCGAAGAGGTCGGTGGGGTCGAACTCAGACAACGCTACGGCGCGTCCAAAAAGCACGACCTCGCGGCTTCTGCCGAACGCCTGTTCGCCGGCGACATCATCGTCGAGGCCGAAGTGAAGGACAAGGCGCTGCGCTGGGTCCCCGACGCGATGCGCTTCGGCATCAATCGGGACTCCAACGACAAATCCCAAACCGTCGCGGATCAGCCGACTGAGGACGCAACGGATGTCGTGACCGCGCCCGAAGACGGTGTTCCACCGCTCGCCGACGCCGCCTGACGCCGCTCCGGCAGCCGGCTTCGGTCGGCTGCCGGGCTCCTGGCCAACCCCACACTTCGATCCACCAGCCCTCGCCACCGATTCCGACCGTGAAGGGAAGAGAGCGGGGAGGGGTGAGGTGCGCCACGCGCGCGCATCATAAGGAGAACTCTTTATGTCCCAGCCCTTGCTCGCGCTCATCCCGCCCGACACCGACGAGCGCCCCTACGAGAACCTGCTCGATGTCGCCCGCTCGATCCATCAGCACCTCCTCCGGCAGGGCGTAATCAGCCGCCAGGCCTTGCAGAAGCTGATGACACAACGCTTCGGCGGAACGGATGCGTCCGGCGCCTGGTCGATGCGGGACGCTTACGAGGCGCTCGAAGCAGCGCAGGTTCTGCTGCTGCGCGAAGACGACTGCCGCCATCTTTCCGGCGCGACTCCACAGGACAGGTTCCAATCCCTGTTGACGCTTGAGCGCTCGCTCCCGACGCAAACCTACCGCTCGGAACGCCAGGTCGATCTGCAACAATTCAGTACCCCGCTCACCCTTGCCTGGCTCGCCGGGCTCGCAGCCGCCATCGACAAGACCGACTGCGTCCTCGTGCCGTCCGCCGGCACCGGCCTGCTGGCAGTCCACGCGGCCCGTGCGGGCGCCTCGCTCATCCTCAACGAGCGCGATCCCCAACGCGCGGCGTTGCTCGGCGATATGTTCGGCCAGACCGTCACCGACCATGATGGCGAGCTCATCGACGATCTTCTTCCCCAAACCGCTCGTCCCACGGTCATCCTGATCAATCCACCGTTCAGCCGCAGCGCCTCGCGCGGGCATGACCGGCACGCCGGCGCGCGTCATCTTCGATCCTCATTGCTTCGGCTTCAACCCGGTGGGCGCTGCGTCGCGATCATGTCGCCAGGCTTTGCCCGCGCCAATACGGGCGGCCCTGGCTATGAAGCGGTCTGCGAGATCGCGACGCCACGCGTCGAAATCGACATCGAGGGCAGCCCCTATGTGAAGCATGGCACATCGATCAATGTCCGCCTGCTCGTGTTCGACAAGGGATGGTCAGGCGTCACCGAACATCATCGCGCGCCGGATCTCGCCGGTGCCCTGCCATTGGTACTGGCACTGCCGCCGCACCTTTCGCTTGATCAGCCACCGCCGGCGCCAACGGCTGCAGCGATCACGCCTCGCCTGCCGATCCGAACTGCACCGAGCGGACTGCTGCGCGGCCTCGCCGCAAAGGCCCTCACTGCCCCGATACCTAAAGCCCCTTCGCCGTCACCCGTCTTCCCGCTGGGCAAACCGATCACCATGCCGTCCGGAATCCTCTTTTGCACTTATGCGACGTTGCGCTCCCAGCGCTATGATGAAGCCTCGCGGCTCCAGCAGATCCTCGACTGGCTCCGGGAGGATTTCGATGGCATCATCGTTATCGACGAGGCCCATGCGCTCGCCAACGCCGCCGGCACCGAAACACAGTTCGGTGCCGCCAAGGGATCCGAGCAGGGGCTCGCCGGCGTCCGGCTCCAGAATGCGCTTCCGCGTGCCCGGATCCTCTATCTGTCCGCGACAGGCGCCACGGACCCGGCCAATCTCTGCTACGCCACGCGTCTCGGTCTCTGGGGTCCGGGCACAGCCTTTCCCGACCGGAACGCCTTCATGGCGGCAATGGACGAAGGGGGCATTGCCGCCATGGAGATCGTCGCGCGAGACCTGAAGGCCATGGGCCTTTATACCGCCCGGGCGCTGAGCTTTGCCGGCGTCGAATATGAGGCGCTCGAGCACCAGCTCACCGCTGACCAGATCGATATCTACGATGCATTTGCGGATAGCTGGGCCATTTTATGCGCAGCTGCGCATAAGACCTGTTATCGCGAGGTCGCGATAATGTGAAGGAACGCGGCAGCGGCGTGGAATTCTCCTAATGCGGGGCGATGTTGCTGCGCATTATTTTGATTGCGAACCTCGGCGGTCTCTGGACCAGCTGAGGATAAAAGCATGTTGAAATTGCACGACGAGTTGATCGCCGAACTCTCGAATTTGCTCACGACGCAGAACTACAACTCGGTGGTCGTAGCGAACCATCGCCTCTACGCCCGCGCGTTTCTCGATTATCTGGCCGAGTGCGACGTGCAGGTGGAAACTGTGACGCTGGCTCAGGTCGATCAGTATCTTGCCTATGCAGTTCAGGATTTCGAAGCCCGGTACGGTCGGCCTCCCTGTGCGCGCTGGCAGATGTTGCCCCGCACGTCGATCAACAAGCTGCTCCGGCTTGCTCAAGGCAAATGGCCGCCCGAGCCGGAGATAATCGAACCGGAAGCTGTGTACCGGCAGGCGATCTGCTGCGAATACGAGGCATGGCTGCGCGACGAGCGCGGTCTGGCAAGCGCTACCATCGCGGCGCTTATGTGGGAGGCACGGAACTTCCTGCGATGGCAGTTCGAACGGAGCGGTGCTGCCAGCCTCGACACGTTGAGCATCGTGGAAGTCGATCTCTACATGGACATGCGCGCGCCTGGATTAAGGCGCAAATCATTGGCCGATGTCGCTGAGCGGCTCCGGTCGGCGGTGCGCTATCTGCATCGGACGAGGCGCATCCCGATGGATCTCACGCCGCACATCATCGGCCCCATGCTCTACGCCTATGAAGACGTGCCCTCGACGCTGGACAAGAACCAAATCGCCGCTGTGTTGGCCGCGACGAAGGAGGACGGATCGCCGCGAGGTCTGCGCGATTATGGAATACTTCAACTGCTTGCCACATACGGGCTGCGGCAAGGTGAGATCTGCCGCCTTCGGCTTGAGGACGTTAACTGGCGCGGAGACTCCCTGCGTATCCGTCATACGAAGAGTAATGCGTACTCCTACATGCCGCTATTGGCGCCGGTTGGTGAAGCGCTGCTCGACTATCTGCGTCATGGGCGCCCTCAGGTCGAGGGGCGAGAAATCTTTATCCGGTCCTGCGCGCCCTACATCGCAATGACAAACCTGTACGGCATGATCCGCGGGCGGTTAGCAGCCGCAGGCGTCGAGCCGCCGGGAAAGCGAGGGGCACATGTCTTCCGCCACGCGCGCGCGGTCGAAATGCTGCGGGCGTCGGTCCCGCAAAAGATCATCGGCGACGTGCTCGGGCATCGATCCACCGAATCCACCAATGCCTATCTCAAGCTGGCGACAGATGATCTCCGAGCCGTGGCGCTCGACGTACCTGGCCTGGAGGTGCTGTCATGAGCGCCTGGCACGATCCCGATTGCACCGTTGTTGACGCCTTCTTGGAAAAATCGCAGTTCCGGCCGGGAAGCAGGCCGACTTATCGCTGGTTCCTTCGCAGCTTCGAGAATGTAGCCCGACGTCATCCGGCGGTTGACCGGCAGATGCTCGACGTCTGGCTGAAGGAAATGGAAAAATGTTGGCGAATGCCGACGCTGCTCAATCAGGTCTGCATTGTCGATCGCTTCCTCGACCACCTCGTCGAAATCGGGCTGATCGCCGATAATCCCGTTGCCGTGCTTCGCCACCGGTACAACGTAAAACAAAGCAAGCCGATCTGGCGAGCGTTGTCTTCCCCCAATCCCGACGAAGCCCTGGCCGCGTTACGACGCCCTGCTCCCTTCGGCAGCGCGCTGGGGGACTTCATGCGTGAGCATGTCGCGTTGATGCGCAGCCGGGGCTATCAGTATGAGACTCAGGCTCACTGGCTATTACGGTTCGATCGGTTCCTCCAGGCGAACCCCGAACTTGCCCAGGCATCGCTTGAGACAATGCTGGCGCGCTGGGCAACTGCCAAGCCGACCCGCAATCACGCGGCTGAATGTCAGAAGCTGGGGCGCATCCTGACCAAGGCGCGGTATCGCCTTGATCCCAGCATCCCGCCAAAACGCTTCAACGCCCGGCCGGAGCGGGAAGTGGCGCGCGAGCATCGACGGCCGCATATCTTCAGTCCGGCCGACATCCGGCGGTTGCTCGATGTTGCCCGCTCGTATCCGTCGCCGGATGCTCCGCTGCGACCAATGGTCCTCTACACGATGGTGGTTCTGGCCTACTGTGCCGGACTGCGCCGCAGTGAACTCGCCGGGCTTGATCTGGGTGACGTGGACCTTCAATCGGACACGATCACGATCCGGGAAACGAAGTTCTACAAGACCAGGATCTTGCCGCTAACCGGCAGCGTCATGGCCGAATTACGGGCCTATATCGATGCAAGGCGGCGCGCCGGCGCCCCGCAGGATCCGCGGTCCGGGCTCTTCTGGCACGAGCACTTCAATGATCGCTATACCCCCGTGACGGTCTCAACGATGATTACCAACGTCATGCGCCGCGCCGGGTTCAAGCCCACGACGGGGCGGGCGGGACCACGCGTTCATGACCTGCGCCACTCGATGGTCGTGAACCGAATCCTTCAATGGTATCGATCCGGCGTTAATCCGCAGGACAAGCTGCGCTTCCTCTCCACCTATATGGGTCACCGGGACATCAACTCCACGCTGGTCTACATCACTGTCACGCAGGACCTGCTGCAGGAAGCAAGCGAGCGGTTCCGTACCGTTGGCGCCCGATGCCTTACCATGGAGGCGCGGTCATGACGAAGGGCAATCCGTTCCCCGCGTTGTTGCGGGCGTTCTTCCAAGAATGGTTGGCCGAGCAACGCAGTGCTTCTGTCCATACGATCCGGTCCTACCGCGACACATGGCGGCTGTTGCTTCGGTTTATCGCCGAGCGAAATGGTGGCGGGGTTGCGCGGATCACACTGGCCGATGTCTCGGCCGGAGAGGTTCGCGCGTTCCTCCACCATACCGAGCATGGGCGCAGGGGCACGATCGGTACACGCAACTGCCGGCTTGCCGCGATCCGCAGCTTCTTCAGCTTCGTGGCTGACAAGGATCCCGAATACATCGCGCAATGCGCCGAGGTCCTGACTGTCCCGCTCAAGCGGGAGCCCACCGCTGCACCCTGCTATCTTGAGCCGGAGGAGGTCGAAGCGATCCTCGCTCAGCCCGACCGGTCGACAATCGAGGGGATGCGCGACCATGTGCTACTCTCGTTCCTGTACAACAGCGGCGCGCGCATCCAGGAAGCTCTCGACCTGTGTTCCAACGCGGTCCGGTTCGAAGCGCCGCACTACGCTCGCCTCTATGGCAAGGGCCGCAAGGAACGGGTCTGTCCACTCTGGCCGGAAACCGTGACGTTGCTCAGGAAGTTGTTGGAACGTCACCCACGCGCGTCAGATCAGCGGATCTTCGTCAATAGATACGGTGAGCCGCTGGGCGCCTCGGGAGTGCGGTTCAAGCTTGCCGCCTACGTAGAGGAAGCGGCCAAGTCCGTACCAACGCTTCGGTCAAAACATGTGACGCCGCACAGCTTCCGGCACGCGACAGCCGTTCACCTTGTCGCTGCCGGGGTCGACATCACCGTCATACGCAGTTGGCTGGGACACGTCAGCCTCGACACGACCAACCACTACGCACAGGCCAATCTGGAGACCAAACGAAAGGCCTTGGAGCTGGTGGGTGCGCCTTCGGCGAGCAACGTTCCACCTTCGTGGAAGCGAGATGCCAGTCTGATGGAGTGGCTCGACACCCTGTGAAATAATGCGAAGGACGTGGTGGTCAGTCTCCCGGCATTGCGCGCCTACGCCGCGTTCCTTCACATTATCGCGACCTCGCGATAAAGCATAATCCACCGAAATCTCGACGAGGTGCTGAAAGCCTCCGGAATCGTCGATCGCATGTCGGGCGACGTCCTCAACGCCCAGGCGCGCAGCTCGGCTCTCAGCCGCTTCGAAAGCTCGAAACAGCGCTTCTTCTCGGCCTTGCTCGTCGCGCTGAAGATGCCGACCCTCATCAAAGCCATCGAGGCCGAGCTCGGCCATGGTCATGCGGCCGTCGTCCAGCTTGTCACCACGGCGGAAGCGATCCTCGATCGACGCCTTGCCGGCCTTTCCGACGAAGAGCGCGCCAGCCTGGACCTTGAGCTCTCACCGCTCGACACGCTCATCGAGTATCTGCGCAGCGGCTTTCCAACACGGCAGATGCGGACCTTCCGCACCGATGGGGGTGATCTGCGGTCGGAGTTGATGGTTGATGAACAGGGCAATCCCGTCCATTGTCAGGAGGCGATCCGAGCCCGCGACAATCTGATCGAGCAGCTTTGTTCGATGCCGGCTATCCCCGCAGCCCTCGACTCCTTGCTTCGCCATTTTGGCACCGACGCCGTCGCGGAAGTCACCGGACGCAGCCGTCGTATCATTGTCGACCGAACCGGGCGCCAGAAGCTCGAACGGCGCGGCGCCCGCGCTAGCATCGCCGACGCCGACGCATTTCAGGACGGGCGCAAAGCCGTGTTGGTCTTTTCCGATGCGGGGGGCACCGGGCGCAGCTATCATGCCGAGCGCAACGCCAAAAGCGCCGGGAGACGCCGCATCCATTTCCTTCTCGAACCAGGCTGGCGAGCGGCCACTGCCGTCCAGGGGCTGGGTCGCACGCACCGAACCAACCAGACCATGCCCCCGGTGTTTCGCCCCGTCACCACCGACTGCAAGGGCGAACGCCGCTTCATCTCCACCATCGCCCGCCGCCTCGACAGCCTTGGGGCGCTCACCCGCGGCCAGCGGCAGACCGGCGGACAGAATCTGTTCGACCCGGCCGACAATCTCGAGAGCGATTATGCCCGCGAAGCGCTGAACCAATGGTATCACCTGCTCCACGATGGCAAACTCGCCAGCACCACGCTTGAAGCCTTTGCTGAACTGACCGGCCTCAAGCTCACCAATGCCGACGACGGTTCGCTGCTCGAGCACCTTCCGCCTATCCAGCGCTGGCTGAATCGCATCCTTGCGCTGCGCATCGCCACGCAAAATGCCATTTTCGAGGAATATCTCGGGCTCATCCAGGCCCGGGTCGACGCGGCACGCGAAGCCGGGACCCTCGATGTCGGCGTCGAAACTATCCTCGCCGAAAAGATCATCCTCCTCGACGACCAGCTTCTCCGGCGCGACCCGGTCACCGGCGCCGAAACCCGCCTGCAGCGTCTCGAACTGCACATCAAACGCCACGCCACCAGCTTTCACAGGTTGATGACGGTCTGGGGCGAAACTCCCGACATCGGCTATTTGTGGAACAGTCGATCCGGCCGTGTCGCGCTGCGGGTTCCGTCCTGGTCCGTCACGGACGAGGAAGGCCGCATCATTCCAATGTGCCGCATGGTGCGTCCGACCGGCAGCGATCGCCATGATGCGGCCTCCTTATGGCATTCGCACTGGACGGCCATCGACCCAGCCGAATTCCAATCGCGCTGGGACGAAGAAGTCGTCGAGGCGCAGTCGAAGGTCGATGTCGAGACGATCAGTATCGCGACCGGCCTGCTCCTGCCGGTCTGGCACAAATTGCCCACCGATGATGTGCGCGTATGGCGCGTGTCTGACGAAGCCGGCAACAGTCTCCTCGGACGTATCGTGCCTGACCACGCGATCGGCGATCTCGCGTCCACCTTCGGTATCGATGCGGAACTCTCTCTCACGCCCGATCAGATCATTGCCGCCGCGAGAGGCGGAGCCGGTGCGCTACTACCAGGACTCGGCGCCTCGCGCCTCGTCATGGCGCTCGTCAATGGTCAGCGCCGCCTGGAAATTCGGGACTTCCCGCCCGAGCGGCGCGAGTGGCTCAAATCGCTCGGATGCTTCGTCGAGATCATAGCCTACAAGACGCGGATGTTCGTGCCCGCCGATCAGGCGGAGGACATCCTGACAATCATCATCCCGGATCCGTGATGGGCCGATTTTCCAGCACCCGATTCCGATTGAAAAAATCCTTATAATCTCTATTATACGGATGTAAGGAGGCCGCCATGCCCAATTCGAGCGTTTCGTCAGTGGAGTTTCAGAAGGCCGTCGGCCATTTCGGCCGCGAGGCGATGCGCGCGCCGCTGACGATCACCAATCATGGTCGCGCGAGCCTCGTCTTGATGTCCGCGGCAGAATATGACCGTTTGAAGCGCCGTGATCGCCAAGTTCTCACGATGGACGATTTTACCGATGAGGACAGGGCCGCCGTCGTGGCGAGCAAGGTGCCTTCTGAGGCTGCGGCGTTCGATTCCGAACTCGACGCCTGACCGTGACATTCCCGACGCCGGTACCCGGACTCGTCATTCGCTACGCATTCCTCTGGAGCGACGAAGCCCGGCGAGGGCAGGAAGAAGGGACCAAGGACCGCCCGTGCGCTGTTCTCCTCACCTCCACGACCGACGCCGGCGAAACGCTGGTCATAGCGCTCCCGGTCACCCACACGCCACCGACTGATCCAGACATTGCCGTCGAGCTGCCACTAGCGACAAAGCGCCGTCTCGGGCTGGACGACGCACGATCCTGGATCATTGTGACCGAAGGAAATCGATTCATCTGGCCCGGTCCCGACCTGCGTATTTCTCGACCAGACGATCCATCGAGCGCCGCTTATGGCCAATTGCCGAGCGCCCTCTACGAACAAGTTCGCGAGAAATGGCTAAATGCCTATGATCGTCGCAAAGCCGCTGTGACCACACGCACAACCTGATCCCGCAGCAGAAACAGGGCTCAGCTCGAGATCGGCTCTTTCAGTAGAACATCGCTTGGCCGCCGCCGCCCAAGGCTCAGGGATCCCAATTGTCCAACAGCGATGCTGGATTAGCGTCAGGGCGGGAGTCACCGCTGGGTCGAGCGCAACGACACTCCATGACCAAAAGCGCATCATTTAGAATAATTTTTTAAGGCCAAGCAAGCTCGCAGGGTCGCCCCACACAGATGGGAGCGACGTCATGAACAACGAATTCCACTTCCGGTCGGGTAGCGCCGCCAACCTTGCGTGCGATGGCGCTTATCTCGACTGCATCGACCGCGTCAGCCGAGCGCCCGACGGTCAGGGGATCTTCTGGTTCGACGGCGCGTGGCTCGCGGCGCACGGTGCGACCCTGATCCTCGCCGAGCAGCACGATAATGATGGCCAGGCCCGCTTCGCGGGCGGCCTCTATCTCACTGAGCCCGAGCCGGGCGCGATCTATATCGGCGGTGCCGTTGTCGACACGCCGTATCGCGGCCACGGCCTCTTGAAGCAGCTCGTCGCGCGCGGACGACTGCAGGCGGGGGAGGTTGCCGCCACAGCAGTGGTCCGCGTGTATCCGGACGGGCGCGTTAACCTGCCGTCCTTGTTGTCACTGGCGGTGACCGGCGTCAGCACGGTGGTAGGTCTCGGCCGCGGTACGTTCCAGAACAGTCCCTACGATCGGCATCTGAAGCCGTCGCTCGAAGCCGACGGGCGGACCTTTCGCTATCTGACCCTGACTAGCGGAGCGTCACTGGACGCATCGCGAGCGGTCGTGGCCGGCGTTAGCAACAGGTGAAGCGAGGACGAGTGGGTTGATCCGGGCCTACCCAACGCCAGCCGACGCCAAGGCGCCCCGATCATGCTGGCACCGATCGGCCGGGCCGGACTGTATAGTCGATGATAGCCACCGCGCGCGCACTCGCTGGCAGCGCAAGAGTTCTTGCCGCCAATACCCTCATCCGGGCAAGATCGACCGGCGGACAGCACCGGGTAGAGGGGCGCGACCAGTCGAGGGTCAGCGGCACGTCGGCGACAATGGCGATCAGGCAACTGACGACGTTGTCCGGCGGCCCGATTGGCAAAAACGGCTCCTCTTGGGGAAGCAGGTAGTCGCCGGCCACAATCTCCTCGTGCGGAGTTTCAAGCCACGGGTTCAGCCAATAATAGAGTGCGCTATCGGCCGATGGATCCGCGTTGATGATCGTGACATAGCCTGTGCGAGGCAGGCGCAACGCGATCTGAATGCGGTCGCCGACATGAACGAAAGGACCTTTTGTCGCCACCGGCGCGCCGGCGCCAAGGATTTGCGATGTCCTCAACGTTGCCCAAGACTCAGCTCCGACAAGACGTCGAAGCGCCGCTCGCGGGTCCGTCAAGAAGAGACTCTCGAGCAATTCCCGGAAGGATGCTTCCGGTCTCAGCCAGATTTCCGAGGGAAGACCGAATTCGTTCAACGCATGGGCGCAGTGCAGCGCGCGCAGGAATTTGCGCGTTAGCGGCTTTCGGCCGCCGGTCACGGCGACGACATTGGGTGGCTCCGATAATATGCCCAGATAGGGCCGCAT
>CAISGR010000160.1 GCA_903884945.1 uncultured bacterium | reverse complement strand
TTCCTCCGGGCTTGGTTGCTCCTCCGGATCGCGCGGCAGCAACAGGGCAGACTTGAGATAGGCCAGCCACGCCGCCATTACGAGATAGTCCGCCGCCAATTCGAGCTTGATCGCCTTCGCCTCCTCGATGAAGCGGAGATACTGATCGACCAGCGCCAGGATCGAGATTTCGCGCAGATCGACCTTCTGGTTGCGCGCCAGTGCGAGCAGCAGGTCGAGCGGGCCTTCCCAGCCGTCGATATCCAGGGTCAGGGTCTCGGGATCTGCGTCCATCGGATCGTTGTGGCGAAGCAGTGCACGCTAGACAATCCTCCCCCGCGCCACGGGCTCAGGCAAGCGCCAGCAAGGCATCCCGTTTCGCGATCAGTTCGCCGATTTCGGCGTGCGGCGCTGCGCCGGCGATCGTCGCCATCGCCCGGTCCAGCCGCGCGCGCGCGCGCGCCGAGATATCCCCGAGCCGCGCCGCGATATCCTCCATCTCGTCCATCCGCGCCCAGCAATCGAGCACCAGATCACATCCGGCCGCGATGGCGCCCGCCGCCTTGTCGCCCGCACTGCCCGAAAGCGCCTTCATGTCGATATCGTCAGTCATCAGCAGTCCGTCGAATCCGATGCGCCCGCGGATGATTTCCTCGATCACGATGGGGGAAAGGGTAGCCGGCCGCTCAGGGTCCCACGCCTCGAATACGATATGGGAAGTCATGCCCATCGGCGCCCCGGCCAGCGTCCTGAAAGGCGCAAGATCCACCTCGAGTTCGGCGTCGGACGCGGTCACGGTCGGCAAGTGATAATGCGTATCGAGCTTCGCGCGCCCATGGCCCGGCATGTGCTTGACCACACCGACCACACCGCCCGCACGAAGCCCGTCGATGATCGCGCGCCCCATCGCCGCGACTCGCATCGGCTCGGACCCCAGCGCGCGCGTCGCGATCGCCTCCGTCGTGTCGGGCTGCGAGACATCGAGCAGCGGCAGACAATCGACCGTGACGCCGACCTCGGCGAGCATGAGCGCGATCGCCTCGGCATTGGCGCGTGCCGCCTCGATCGCGGAGATCGGCGCGATTTCGTACAGCGCGTCGAACGCCGGCCCCGCCGGGAAGGCCGGCCATTCCGGTGGCCCCATCCGCGCCACGCGGCCGCCTTCCTGGTCGATCAGGATCGGGAGATCGCTACGCCCGGAAAGAGCGCGCAGGTCGTCCGTGAGGGCGCGCATCTGTACCCGGTCAGCGATGTTGCGTTTGAACAGGATATAGCCGGCAGGATCGGCCTGCCGGAAGAAGGCGCGCTCCGCGGGGGTAATGGTCAGGCCGGACAGGCCGAAAATAACGGGCTTCATCCAGGCTGCCTATCAGGAAGGCCGCTCGTCAAAAACCCCTCCCCGCGCAAGCGCGGGTCCGGACTTTCTCAGTTGTTCGCGACGAAACAGGCCTCGCCGGCGACCTTCAGCTTGCCGCACAGCTCCGTCGCCTGGTTGGCGCTGCCCGCGTTGACGCGAAGGCGGTAGACCGTCCTGCCGTTCACTTCGGCTTTCTGCACCGATTTGCCCAGGGGCGCGAGATAGGTGAAGCGCTTCGCGGCCCTGGCCCAGGCGGCATTGGCCGATCCCTCGTCGGGGAAGGAACCGAGCTGCACCAGTGCCCCGCCGGCACTCGGGCCGGCAGCCGGCGCCGGCGCGGGCGTCGTCGCGGCCAGCTTGCCACCCGAGGGCGGGATTACCGCGACGGCCTTGCTCGCACCGCCCGCTGCCGGCGCAGCCGGCGCCACCTTGGCGCCCGCGACGGGCGTCTCGGGTGTCGCATTCAGGTCGATCGAAGCATTGCCCGCACCGGCGCCGTCGCTGGTGGCGATCGCGGTATCGCCTTCGCCGGTCACGTTCATCCCGCCGGGATCGTCGGGCTTGACCTTGTAGTCGCCCTCCTGCGCCGCGATCAGCGCGCCGTTGCCGTCGCTGCCCTGCTGCTTCTTGTACCAGTAATAGCCGAAGATCGCGGCCGCGATGATCGCCAGGCCGAGCAGCACCATCAGAATGACGCGAAGTACCGAGGGCCCCTCGTCATAATCCTCATCGACGGTTTCGAGCCAGGGCAGCCGATCCTCGTCGCGGACCTCATAGTCGCTCGACGTCGCCATCAGTTCATCTCCTGGACCGCCTGCACCCCCATGATGCCGAGTCCGTTGCGAATGATCTGCCCTATTGCGTCTGCCAAGAAAAGCCGCGCGCAGGTAATAGCGGGATTGTCGGCGATCAGGAAGCGCCGCTCCGGCCGGTCGTTGCCGACATTCCACAGCGCGTGGAATTCAGCCGCCAAGTCGTAGAGATAAAAGGCAACCCGATGCGGCTCGCGCGCCGCCGCCGCCGTTTCGATGACGCGCGGAAACTGCGCCGCCAGCTTCACCAGCGCGAGGTCTTCCGTTTCAAGTTGGGACAGGTCGACGGCACTGCAGACGATGCCGGCCTCCGCCGCGCGACGATGGAGCGATGCGATCCGGGCATGCGCGTACTGGACATAGAAGACCGGATTGTCCTTCGACGCCTCGACCACCTTGGCGAAATCGAAGTCCATCTGCGCGTCGGACTTGCGCGTCAGCATGGTGAAGCGGACGACGTCCTTGCCCACTTCGCGCACGACATCTGCCAGCGTGACGAAATTGCCTGCCCGCTTCGACATCTTCACCGGCTCGCCGGCCCGGAGCAGCCGCACCATCTGGACGAGCTTCACGTCGAACCGGGTCTTGCCGCCGGTCAGCGCCTGCACGGCGGCGACGATCCGCTTCACCGTGCCGGCGTGATCCGCGCCCCAGATGTCGATCAGCGCATCGGCGGTCTGCGCCTTCTGATAGTGATAGGCGAGATCGGCGCCGAAATAGGTCCACTGCCCGTTCGACTTCCTGATCGGGCGATCCTGGTCGTCGCCGAACTGAGAGGACCGGAACAACGGCAGTACCACGGGCTCCCAATCCTCGGGCGTCTCGCCCTTGGGCGCCTCGAGCACGCCGTCATAGACCAGTCCGCGGGCGCGCAGGTCCGCTTCTGCCGCCTCCGGCTTGCCCGCCGCCTGCAGTTCGGCCTCGGACGAGAAGAGATCGTGGTGAATGCCGAGCAGCGCGAGATCGGCCTTGATCAGCACGAGCATCGCCGCGACCGCACGGGTCCGGAACAGCACCAGCCACTCGCTCTCGGGCGCGTTGACATATTTGTCGCCAAATTCGGTGGCGAGCGCGTGCCCGACCGGCACCAGATAGTCGCCCGGATACAGGCCTTCCGGAATCTCGCCGATATCGGCGCCGAGCGCCTCGCGGTAGCGGAGGTGCGCCGAGCGGGCGAGCACGTCGACCTGGCCGCCGGCGTCGTTGACATAATATTCGCGGATCACCTTGGATCCCGCGAATTCGAGCAGGCTCGCCAGCGCGTCGCCCACCACGGCACCGCGGCAATGGCCCATATGCATCGGCCCGGTGGGGTTGGCGGAAACATATTCGACATTGACCGTCGTGCCCGCGCCGCGCGTCGAGCGTCCGTAATCGGCGCCGGCCTCGTGGATCGCGGAGAGCTCGCCCCGCCAGGTCGCGTCGGTCAGGGTCAGGTTGATGAAACCTGGGCCAGCGACGGAAACCGCCTCCACCTCATCGAGCGCGTTGAGCTGGGCCGCGATCTTCTCCGCCAGCGCGCGCGGATTGGTGCCGGCCGGCTTGGCCAGCACCATCGCTGCGTTGGTCGCGAGGTCGCCATGGCTCGGGTCGCGGGGCGGTTCCACCGTCACATTGGCGCGGTCGAGCCCGGCGGGCAGGTCACCTGCGGCAACAAGGGCATCGAGCGCCGCATCGAGGTGCGCGGCGAAACGGGTGTAAAGGGTCATGGCTGGTCCGGTCGATAAGGAACGCGGCCCTTAGCGGATGGCGCGCGCACACTCAAATGGCGTAGCTGCCATGATGTTGGGCCGGCGGAGCAGCGCCCGATTGCAGTGTGAGCCCAATAAGGACCTGACTCCGCCGGCCTTCCCCCGTCGCCGGGAGAACGGGCTGCGCTAGATACGCACCACCCCCTCGATCGGACGCACAGCCCCGGCATCAGGGAACAGCGCGGCCATCGCCCGCCCCGGCTCGACGCCGAAATGTCCGGCGACTGCCCCGCCGATGAACGCGTCGAGCTGCAGCGTCGGCCTGAGATCACGGCCCTCGAAAAGCGCGGCCTGCCCGAGCCCTGGCCAATCCGCGAGCACGCGACCGCCCTTCACGCCGCCGCCCAGCAGCATCGCCGCGCTCCCGGTGCCGTGATCCGTGCCTGCGGTGCCGTTCACCGCGACCGTCCGGCCGAACTCGGTCGCCACCAGCACCATCGTATCGGCCCAGAGCGGTCCGAGCCCGACCTGCAGCGCCCCAATCATCGAATCGAGGCCGCGCAACTGGAGCGCCAGCCGCGTGCGCTGCTGCGCATGCGTATCCCACCCGCCGGTTTCGATCATCGCGATCCGCGCGCCATTGGCCGGTGCGAGCAGCTTTGCCGCGAGCGCACCGGTGGCCGCGGCGTTGCGGCCATTGTCGCCGGCCATGGCACCGGTGAGCGCGCGCGTCCCCATCGCCTCGCTCCACAAGGCGTGAAGCTGGCTGTCACCCTGGTAGAGCATCGACACGCGCTGGAGCAGGTCGTCGGGGGCATCCGGCAAAGCCGATGGCGCGTAGGACGAAACCTCATGGCTGCCGCGCAAGGCAAGCGGCACCGTCGCCGCCACGGCGATCGCCTTGGCCTGGCCCGACGGCACCATTCCCAGCATCCGGTTCAGCCAGCCGTCCTTTACCTGATACGCCCCGGCCCCGCCCGTCTCGAGGACATTCTGGCCATCGAAATGCGATCGATCGCGATAGGGCGAAGCAATGGCATGAGCGAACAGCGCCTGCCCGCGCGTGTAGAGTTCGCCGATCGTGGCGAGCGACGGATGCAGCGCAAACATCGAATCGAGCCTGGCCGCGCCGGCGAAATCTTCCGCCAGCACGCCGCGCTGGCTCGCGAAGCCCGGGTCGCCGACCGGCGCGAGGGTAGCCAGGCCGTCTGCGGCACCGCGCTGGATTATGAAGACGAAGCGCCTGTCGGTTTCAGCCCGGGCGAACGCCAGCGTGGGCGCGAAACCCATCGCCAGCGCACCGATCGCACCGGCACCGACAACAAAGGAACGACGATCGATCACTGGCCTATCTCCGCATGGATTCGGGGGCGACGAGCAACAGCGCAAGTGCCTGGGCCGGACTTTCGGCGCGCGCGAGCGCCTGTACGGTGGCTGGCGATACCGCTGCCGGAAACAGCCTCGGCGCCAGCATCCGGGCGTCGAGTGCCCCGGCGGCTCGACTCGCGAACCGCTGCGCCGCCTCGACCCGTCGCAGGATCGCATCGGGCCCGGCCCAGCTCGCTGCGATATCGTCGAAGCCCGCGGGTGAGCCGGGGCGCCAGACCGGCTGGCCGAGCTGGTTGAGCAGCCCGGTCGCGGCTTGTGGCTGGATCGTCGTCATGCCCAGCGCGCGCATCGATGAAATCGACCATTCCCACGGCGTCTTGAACTTGGCCGGCGCCGTCACCCAGGCTTCCGGCGAGTCGATCAGCACCCGGTAGACGCTCGACAGGTCGCCGCCCGTCGTCAGAAAATCCGCCTGCATCCGGGCGACCAGCGCGGGTGGCGGGACGTCCCCCGTGAAATGCCGGGCAAGCTTCGTGGCGATATGCATGGCGGTCGCTGGATGCACCGCGAGATCGCTCAGCACCGCCTGCCCCTGCGCTTCGCCCCGCTGGCTATAGCGCCTGCCCATGATCGTCCGATCGCCGGGCTCGTGCAGCGGTGCAGCGAAGACGAAGTCGCCGGCAGCACCCTCCGTACCCGCAAAGCGCGCGCGCGGCCCCTGGCTCAACCCGGCCACGGTCCATCCGGTCATTGCCCGGGCGAATTCGGTGACGTCGGCCTGATCATAGCCGGTGCGCACACCGAGCGTGTGCAACTCCATGATTTCGCGTGCAAGATTTTCGTTGAGCCCCAGCCTTCGATTGCCACGCTGCCCGAAGCGCGCGCCAATCGGGCTGTTCGGCCCAACCGATTGCGCCTGGTCGAGATAGAGCAGCATCGCCGGATGCCGTTCGACTGCGTTCAGCATATCGCTGAACCGGCCAAGGACGTGCGGGCGGATCGCCTCGAATTCCAGCAGGCCGCCCAGCCCGATGACCTGCAGCTTGTCGATCGAGATTGCGAAATGGTTCGCCCAGAAATGCACCAGCCGCTCGACGAACGGGCCGGACGTGAGAAGCGACGCGACCGTGCGGGCACCGACCGCGTCGACATAATAATTGCGCGCCTGCCGCTGCGCGAAGCGGCGCGCCTCCTTGACCGGGTCGTCGACCGGGGCCTGCGCGCGCCCCGTCATCGTCGCATCGGACTCCGATGGAGCGGTCGCCCGAGCGCCGGTCATGTCCTCGCTCGGCACCGCACCGCCGCGAACAGCCCGAGGCCCATCGCCCTGCTGGCGCAGTGCCCGCACCCGTGCAAGATATTCGGCCAGTTCACCGGCGATCGTCCGGCGGTCGGGCAGGCCGGCAATCACCGCTGGCTTCGACTCGAACGAGTCCAGCTGGGCCAGCAGCCACTTCCGCGGATCGGCCGGTATTGCCTCGCCCGGGCGGGCGCCCAGGCCGAAGCGGTTGAGCGCAATGCTCGCCTCCACCATGATCTCTCGTTCCCGATAGCCAGAGCGCATTCTACGGCGCAGCTGTCGCAAGAGTGTGTCACGTGCCGCGCGCTGAACGCTTCACCGTTCGTTTCGTGCAATCGGTCGCGCACGATTTGCGGTTGGGATTTTGCTGCACTGCAATATCTTTGGGCCACACAACAGAAAATCCGGGATGCTGATCTGGCTTTCGATCCACGAAAGGAAAGATCATGACGAAAACCTTCCTCGCCGCCGCCGCTCTTGCCGTTGCCCTCTCCGCACCGGCATTCGCCAAGGACGTCGCTGGCCAACAGACCTTCAAGCGTGACGGCCAGACCTATGTCTACACCAAGGTGACCAAGGAGGACCGCGTGGTTCTCAGCGGCCGTCGCTATCCGGCGGGCAGCGCCTTCGAGCTGATCGTACGCGGCGATCGCGTCACGGGCTATTCGGGCGGCGTGCCGGTGTCGTTCACCGTTCCCGACGCACAGGCGAAGCTGACCTCGACCGTGGTCGCCTCACGCTGAACTGAAACCCTGGCTCGCTTCCGGAAGGGTTCCGGGGCGAGCCGGGAATCACTGCCCAAGGCCAGTGCCTAGAATCCTTCGGGGAGGTCGATCGGTCCCACCACCTCGCGGTAGCGAGTAACGGCATAGCGATCGGTCATGCCCGCGATGAAGTCTGCAATATGCCGGCTGCGGGCCGGCTCGTCTGCCGGCAGGCGTTCATGCCAGTCAGCAGGCATCCGCCGGGGGTCGTCGTGATAGGCCCCGAACAACCCCGCAACCAGGCCGCCCGCGATTCGCGCTGCCTCGAGTTGCCGCGGATGATGATAAAGATTGGCGTACATGAAGCGCTTGAGCGAGCGCTCAGCCTCGCGCATCTCGTCCGAAAAACCCGCCAGGCATTGGCCGGCCGCGCGCACATCGGCTTCGGTCGCGATATCCGCTGCAACAACGCGCCGTCGCGTTTCCGCGATGAGATCATTGACCATCGCGCCGATCTGCGAACGCACCAGTTCGCCGGTCAATCGCGAGGCCGGCAGATCGGGAAAGCGCACGCGCGTTTCCGCCCAGCCCCGCGCGACGACCGGGACTTCCAGGATCTGATCGAGCGTCAGCAATCCGGCCCGAAGGCCGTCATCGATGTCATGATTGTCATAGGCGATGTCGTCGGCAATCGCCGCGACCTGCGCCTCGAGTGATGGCCACCGGGTGAGATCCAGCGGAAAGGCGGCATTCGCCTCCGCCAGCGCCCAGCCGGGCTCGAAGATCGGCCCATTGTGCTTGGCCAGCCCCTCAAGCGTTTCCCATGTCAGGTTGAGCCCGTTCCAGCGCGGATAGGGACTGTCGATCTCCATCAGCGCGCGCAAGGTGTTGCCGTTGTGATCGAAGCCGCCCCGCCCGACCAAAGCGGCTTCCAGCGCCTCCTCGCCGGCGTGGCCGAACGGCGGATGACCGATATCATGCGCCAGGCACAGCGCCTCGGTCAGGTCCTCGTTGAGCCCCAGCGCGCGGGCCACGGTGCGGCCGATCTGTGCCACCTCGAGGCTGTGCGTCAGCCGCACGCGGAAATGGTCCCCGTCGGGGGCCATGAAGACCTGGGTCTTGTGCCGCAACCGGCGGAAGCTGATCGAGTGAATGATCCGGTCGCGATCGCGCTGAAAGGCATCGCGCGGCCCGCGCACGGCTTCCCGATATTCCGGATGGAGCCTGCCCCGGCTATGCTCCGGATCGGCTGCCCATGGCGCGCGTGTCGTCACTTGGCAGGCAGCTTGGTGATCTTCTGACCCGCCTCACTGGTGAAGGTGAAGGCGGAAAGCCCCTCCTTGGCGAGCGTGTTGACGAAGCTGCGCGCCTCGTCGTTCGTCTTGAAAGGCCCGGCCAGCACGCGGTTGGTGGCGCGCAGCGGCGTGGTCCAGCCGGACCTGCCCTTGAACGCCGCCGGCGCCTTGGCGCGCACCTTTTCCCATTCCTTGGGCAAGCTATCCTCGTTCGCGCCGCCGGCGACCTGTACCCAGATCCGGGCGGGCTCGAGAATCTTCGGATCGTTCTTCTTCTTGAGTTCGGCTGCCTTCTTCGCTTCTGCCGCCTTTTTCGCGTCCGCCAGCTTCTTCGCGTCGGCCGCCTTCTTGTCGGCGAGTGCTTTGCTGGCAGCGGCCGCCTTCTCCGCGGCGGCCTTGTCGGCATCGACGGCGTTCCGCGCCGGTGCGACCGCGACAGGACGCGGCTCGGGGGCGGTCGGTGTCGCGACAGTCGCTGGCTCTGCCCGCTCGGGCGCGCCTTCCGTCTCGGGGCCGGGTGCCGCAATATTGGCGATGATGCTCGCGAGGATCGAATCCTCGCTGCGGACCGGTGCCGGGGTTGGCGGTGCGAGGGCAGGCGGCGCGGAGATCGGGGCGTCGGGCCGCGGTGTCGGCACAACCGGCATATTGTTGCTGGACGAGACGGCCTGAACGACCGGTGCCGAGCCGGGCTGCACGCCTGCGGCCGGCGCTTTCGGTGTCGGATCGGGCGCCCGGGCGGGTGCAGCGGCAAGCGCTGGCGAGACCCGCGCTTCCGGTGCCGACAGCTGCGTCCGAACGGAAGGTTCCGGGGCCGGAACGCGCACCACCTGCACCGGCCTCGGGGCGGTCACGGCAGGTGCTAGGGCCGATGGCTCAGCTTCTTCCTCGGCCGAATCCTGCGGCATCCGGGTATCTGCTTCGATCGGCGGGGCTACGCGGCCCTGCGCCTGTCCTGTGCCATTGCGCCCGCCCTGGATCGGGGCCGACGCGAACTGCGGCCCGATCGCGGCCGCGCTCGGGCGGGTTGCCGCCTGCGCCGGCCGGGCCTGGGGCGCATAGACTGGCTGCACCATCTGATCATTGCTCGCCACATAGACGGGCGGCTGCGGCAGCGGGGACACCGGTGGCGAGGGCTGGGATGCCGTTGTCACCTGCACATCGCGGCCGCGCTTCTTCTTTCGGGCACGACGCTCTTCACGGGCATCGATCTTCGGCGCCACAGCCTGTGCCGCAACCACGACGGGCACTCCCGGCTCGGGTCCGAGCGGCATCAGCGCCGGCGTCATGCGCGCATCGGCGATCCGCTCCGGCGTCGGTCGCAATTCACCGAAATGCACCGCAAAGGCCCGGTCGGTGGGAGCCAGGGAGGGAAGTCGCTCGAAAAAGGGTTGCAGACCCTGCGCCATTCCAGGCGGCATCATGTTGGTGGCAATCCGCTCGGCGCCGCGATTGTCACCGGTCATCGCCAGGATGAACGCCCGCGCCCGCCACGCGCCACGATCGCTCTTGCGTACGAGCGGATCGAGTTGCTGCAGCGCCAGGTCGCGCTTGCCCGAAATGCCGAGTGACAGGGCGTAGCGTCGCACCGTCTCGTCATTGGCGCCGTCCTTGAGCGCCAGGCGATAGTCGCGCTGGGCGCGTTCCTGCTCCCCGATCAGGTCGTAGGCGAGGCCGCGATCCGCCGCAAAGCTGCGCGGGTCGAGCCCCAGCGCCTGCGCCTCGCCGAAACGGCGCAGCGCTTCGCCAGGACGCTCGGCCTGGACGAGCAGGCTTCCCTCCCCGGCCTTCGCCCTGGCGTTTCGCGGATCGAGCCGTTCGACCCGGGCAAAGAAAGCGGCGGCAGCGGTGGAATCGTCGAGTTGCAGCGCCAGTTCGCCCGCGCGGACGAGTGCGTTGATATCCAGCGGATTCGCCGCCAGCACGCGCATCTGATCGGCAAGCTCGTCAGCCCGCGGATTGAGCGGCTGCACCATCTGCACCTGCGCCACCGCACCGGTGAAGGGTAGCGGCAGTGCGAGCGCAAAAAGGGCAAAGCGGGAAAGTCGAAAAACGCGCATCGAATGCCAGCCTAGAGCCGAACCCGGATTAACCGGCAATGTCCAGCCCGGCCAGCCCGCGCCGGAGCGACACGCGCCGGCGATGAACCGGCGCGTGGGCCATCTTACTGGTTGTTCTGCCGGTGGAGGAAGCGCGGGATATCCAGCGGGTCCTTGTCGGTCGAATCGTCATCGCGGGCGGCACCGCGCGACACACTCGACATGCGCTCGAACAGGGTTCCGCCCAGCTTCACGCGGGGGGCAGGCGCGGCGACGGGCGCAGGCTCGGCCGGTTCAGCCGCCTTTTCCTCGGCGGGCGCGCCTGGCGAGAGCCAGCGACGACGCACCGCCAGCTCTGGCTCCGGCGCAGCCTGCGGCTCGGGCGCGGGCTCGTCGCCGAACACGTGGATTTCGGGCACCTGGGTCTCGCTGCCGAGGACCAGTTCGTCGCTTTCCCCGACAGGTTCCGGTGCCGTCACCGGCTCCTCAGCCGCCGGCTCATCGGCCGCGGGCACGGCTGGCGCTTCAGGCTCTGCCGTGGCGACGGGGGCGGGTGCCTCCTCCGCCTTTTTCGGTGCCGAGAAGGTGAAGGCGCGCGATGCCGGCGCAGCGACCGGAGCGGGCCGCGCTTCGGCCTCGATGCCGGTCGCGACGACCGACACGCGAATCTTGCCTTCGAGCTCGGGGTTGAACGCCGAACCCCAGATGATGTTGGCGTCGTCGTCGACCAGTTCGCGGATATGATTCGCGGCCTCGTCGACTTCGAGCAGGCGCATATCGTCGCCGCCGGTGATCGAGACGATCACGCCGCGCGCGCCCTTCATGCTCACGCCGTCGAGCAGGGGGTTGGCGATCGCCTTCGAGGCAGCCTCGATCGCGCGGTTGTCGCCCGACGCTTCGCCGGTGCCCATCATCGCCTTGCCCATTTCCTGCATCACCGAGCGGACGTCCGCGAAGTCGAGGTTGATGAGGCCAGGCATGACCATCAGGTCGGTGATCCCGCGCACGCCCTGCTGGAGCACCTCGTCCGCCATCTGGAACGCCTCCTTGAAGGTGGTGTTCGCGTTGGCGACCAGGAAGAGATTCTGGTTCGGGATGACGATCAGCGTGTCGACATATTTCTGCAGTTCCTCGATGCCGGCTTCAGCAGCCTTGGCACGACGATTGCCCTCGAAGGCAAACGGCTTGGTCACGACACCAACCGTCAGGATGCCCATGTCGCGGGCCGCCTTGGCGATCACCGGGGCCGCGCCGGTACCGGTGCCGCCGCCCATCCCGGCTGCGATGAAGCACATATGTGCTCCCTCCAGCATCTTGGTGACCTGCTCGAGCGTCTCCTCAGCCGCTGCGCGACCAATCTCCGGGCGGGAGCCCGCGCCGAGCCCCTGCGTGATCTTCGCGCCGAGCTGGATCTTGTGCGACGCGGTCGACTGCTTCAGCGCCTGCGAGTCGGTGTTGGCGACCAGGAAATCCACGCCCTGCACCTCGGCGCGCATCATGTTGGCGATCGCGTTGCCGCCGGCTCCGCCGACGCCGATCACCGCGATACGCGGCGTCAGTTCGTCGACTTCAGGTGGAAGGAATTCGATGCTCATCGCCCTGTCTCCGCAACACCCCAAACACCGGGGCGTTCAATGTAATTGCCATTCGTTCTGCACCATCCCTTGCGGTGACTCCAGCACGAACAGCTAAGTCTTGTCGTATTTCTTTAATAATTCGCCCGCGCCGTCGCGATCAGGCGCTTGAAGATCGCCAGCCCCTTCGGTCGGTGCACCAGTTGTCCGGCCGGCGACAGCGATCGCAGATCGACCGGATCCGCCGCCGCGTAGAAGGCAAGGCCGGCAAGCGTCGCGAAAGCCGGTCCGCCATGCGCCTCGGGCAGCGCGGTCAGGCCGCGCGGACGACCGATCCGGACGGAGCGCCCCAGCGCCTGCTGCGCATAATCGGCAATGCCCTTCAGCTCCGCACCGCCACCGGTCAGCACGACCTGGCGCCCGACCGGCCCCTCGAACTTCAGCTCGACCAGCGCCTTCTGCACTTCGCCCATGAGATGGTCGAGCCGCTGCCGGATCACCGCGATCAGCTGCGCCCGCGTGATCCGCGTGCCCTCGCCCGCCCCATCCTCGGCCGAGATCGGCGCGACGTCGATCATGTCGTGATTGTCGCGCGGGCTGGCATTGGCAGAACCGTAGAAGCACTTCATCCGCTCGGCCTGCGCCCGGCGCGTGCCGAACGCCGAGGCGATGTCGTCGGTAATGTCGGCCGCGCCGATCGGGATCGAGGTCAGCCCGACGAGCATCCCGCCGGCGAACAGCGAGACATTGGTGATGCCCGCGCCCATCTCGACCAGGGCAACGCCCAGTTCGCGCTCCTCTTCGGACAGGCAGGCCATGCCGGTCGCAACCGGCGAGGCAATGATCGCCTTCACCTCGAGATGCGCGTTGGCCACGCACAGGCCGAGGTTGCGCACCGGCGATCCGTCCGCCGCCACGACATGGATATGCACGCCGAGACGGTCGGCATGAAGGCCGAGCGGCCGCTTCACGCCGGTAAGGCCGTCGAGCGTGTAGAGCGCCGGCTGTGCGTGCAGCACCATCCGGCCCTGCGGGTCGATCGATTCACGGCCGGCCTGGAGCAGCGCGTCGATGTCCGACTGTTCGACGCGGTGGCCGCCCAGCTCGAACTCGATCGAGGCAACGTCGGAGACCAGCCCGCCGGCCGAGAAGCTGACCCAGACATTCTCGATATTGGTGCCCGCAATCCGCTCGGCCTGTTCGACCGCCTCGCGCACCGCGACCTCGGTCGCCGCCGCGTCAGCGATATAACCGCGCTTGACGCCCCTGCTCTCGCGCTGGCCAGTGCCAAGCACGATCAGTTCGCCGCCATCGCCCTTTTGCGCGATCATTGCCGAGACCTTGGACGACCCGATATCGAGCGCCGTGATCAGACCTTCGGGTGGTGCCTTAGCCATACGCCTTACCCCTGTTTCGCCGTGAATGCCGTATGCTTCGCCTCGATCATGGCGGGCTGTTGCGACGTGTTGTCACTCTGTGGATCGGTTATCGCGTGATTGACCACCTGACCGGGCTTGCGCGCAACCAGTTTCGCCGGATCGCGCATATCGAAGCGAATCCAGCCCCGGCCCAGCAGCGGTCGAACGCCATCGAGCTGGGCGAATTTTACCAGCGCCTTTGCCGCATCCGCATCGCCCTCGGGCAACGCCAGCGTCTCGCCGGATTCGAACAGCAGGTTCCAGCGCCGGTTCCCGACCCAGGTCGCTGCCTTGACCTGCGGCCGCAGCGCTGGTGCCGCATCGAGCAGCTTCTGATAGGCCGCTTCCTGCTCGTTGGCGCCGGGCCCGATCACCAGCGGCAGATCGGGCATTGCCTCCGCCCTGACCGGCTCGAGCCAGATCCCGTCCTCGGCGATCAGCGAAAGCTTGCCCTTGTCCTGCCATATAGCCGTCGGCTTGCGCTCGACGATATGGACCAGCAACGTGTCGGGCAGCCGCCGCGAGACATGGGCATCGGCAATCCAGCCATAGGACAGCAGCTTCTCGCGGACGTCCTCCAGGTTGACCAGCGGCATGGCCCGCGACTTCTGGTCGAGCGCCACGGCATAGACCGTCATCCGGTCCATCCGGCTCAGACCGGTCACCTCGACCTGCTCCACGCGGAAGCCGGCCCGCCCGATCCCCTCGGCGATCGCCACACCGATCGCGCCGGGGATCCCGAACCAGGTCGCCGCCGCGAGCGCCACCGCGCCGACGCCGGCAACGATCGACCAGGTGGCGATTCGCCGGAGCGTATCATGGCTGATCGGCAAAGCCTCGATCGTGCGATCGATGATCGACACCTTGGGCTGCTGTCGCCGCTTCGGCTGGACCGGCCGGCGCGGTGGCGAGCCCCGCTTGATCGTTCGGCTCATGGCGCCGGCTCCCCAACAAGCGCCTCGTCGACGATCTTCTGGACCAGCTCGGCATAGCTGAGGCCGACAAAACGCCCCTGCTCGGGCACCAGGCTGAGCGGGGTCATCCCCGGCTGGGTGTTGACCTCGAGCAGGAACAGCCCCTCCTCGCCCTGGCTGTCATCCCAGCGGAAATCGGACCGCGACGCCCCCCTGCACCCGAGCAGGCGGTGCGACTCGAGCGCGATGCGCTTGCACGCGGCGGCGATCTCGTCGGGGATGTCGGCCGGGCACACATGTTCGGTCATGCCCTCGGTATATTTCGCGTCGTAGTCGTACCAGCCGCTCTTGGGCTTGAGCTCGGTTACCCCAAGCGCTTCCCCGCCCAGTACCGCCGTCGTCAATTCGCGCCCCCGGATATAGGGCTCCGCGAGCAGTTCCTCGAACTCCTGCCACGGCCCGCTCGCGTCGCGCGCGATCGGGTTGCCGTAATTGCCCTCGTCGGTGACGATCGCCACGCCGACCGAGGATCCCTCGTTCACCGGCTTCAGCACATAGGGGCGTGGCAAGGGGTCGGCCTCGAACAGCGCCTCGGTCTTCACGATCCGGCCACCGGGCATCGGGATGCCGTGCGGCACCAGCGCCTGCTTGGTGAACTGCTTGTCGATCGCGATTACTGAGGTGACCATGCCCGAATGGGTATATTTCAGTCCCATCAAGTCGAGCATGCCCTGCACCGACCCGTCTTCGCCGGGGGTACCGTGCAGTGCATTGAACACCAGATCGGGCGCGGCTTCGGCGAGCTTCACCGCGACGTCGCGGCCCATGTCGATCCGGGTCACCTGGTGCCCGAGGCTTTCCAGCGCATCGGCGACGCCGCTGCCGGACATCAGCGAAACCTCGCGCTCCGCTGACCATCCCCCCATCAGCACGACGACATGGAGCCTGCTCACTTCGTCACCCCCACGAGTTCTTTGTTGGCGTCGTCGGCGAACACGCCGACACGCTGAATCTCCCATTCGAGCTCGACCCCCGAGGTCGCTCTCACCTTGTCGCGCACTTCCTCGCCCAGCGTCTCGATGTCGGCGCTCGTCGCGCTGCCGAGGTTGAGCAGGAAGTTGCAGTGTTTTTCGCTGACCTGTGCGTCGCCCCGGGTCAGTCCGCGACAACCGGCCTGGTCGATCAGCGCCCACGCCTTGTGGCCGGCCGGATTCTTGAAGGTCGACCCGCCGGTGCGGGACCGCAGCGGTTGCGACGCCTCGCGCTCGGCGGCGATGCGGTCCATCTCCGCGCCGATGACGGCGGGGTCGCCCCTGGAACCGCGCAGTTCGGCCGCAACGACGATCGCGTCGATCGGCAGACTCGAATGCCGATAGGTGTAGCCCAGATCCTCGCGCGACAGCGTCCTGCGCTGTCCCGATCGGGTCACGACCTCGCAACTGGTCAGGATGTCGCTGACCTCGCGCCCATAGGCGCCGCCGTTCATGCGCACGAAGCCGCCGACCGTTCCCGGTATGCCGCGCAGAAATTCGAGCCCGGCAATGCCCGCGTCTCGCGCGCGGGACGCGACCAGGATGCCCGCTGCTCCCGCGCCGCAGCGCAGGGTGGTGTCATCGAGCTGTTCGACCGAGGCAAATGCCTTGCCGAGCCGCACGACCACGCCCGGCACGCCGCCATCCCGCACGATCAGGTTCGACCCCAGACCCAGCCCCATGATGGCAATCGACGGATCGAGATCGCCGAGAAACGCGACGAGGTCATCGACATCGGCCGGTTCGAACAACCATTGCGCCGTACCGCCACTCTTGAACCAGACGAGCGGCGCCAGCGGTGCGGACGGCGTCAGCCGCCCGCGCACCATGGGAAGGGTGTCGTCGCCCTGGGCGTGCAGGGATTGATTAACCATCATCGCGCTGCCTCGATCGCACCGGCAAGGCCCGCCGCCCATTTAGTAATATCCCCTGCCCCGAGACACACCACCATGTCCCCCGGCTGGGTTACGCCAGCGAGCACCGTCGCCAGCGCGCCCGCGTCGGCGATCGTCGCGGCTGAACGATGCCCGCGCCGCTTGATCCCCTCGACCAGCGCCTCGGCATCGACTCCCTCGACCGGTGCCTCGCCCGCAGCATAGACCGGCGCGACGAACACCATGTCGGCATCGTTGAATGCCTGCTGGAAGTCCTCCATCAGATCGCCGAGGCGCGAATAGCGGTGCGGCTGCATCACCGCGATCACACGGTTCTCCACGCCTTCGCGCGCCGCCGACAGCACGGCGCGGATCTCGACCGGATGATGGCCATAATCGTCGATGATCGTCACGCCACCGGTCTCGCCGACCTTGGTGAAGCGCCGCTTGACGCCACCGAACTTGCCGAAACCCTGCTGGATCGTCGCATCGTCGATGCCGAGTTCGAGCGCCACGCCGATCGCGGCCAGCGCGTTCTGGACATTGTGCCGCCCCGGCATCGGCAACTCGATCCCCTCGATCGACCGCACCGATCCGTCACGGCTGCGCACCAGCGCCTCGAAGCGGTTGCCGCCCGGAATCGGCGTCACGTTCACGCCGCGCACATCGGCCTGAGCGGAAAAGCCATAGGTCACGACCCGGCGATCGCGAACGCGCGGGATGATCCCCTGTACTTCCGGATGATCCAGGCACAGCAGCGCCGCGCCGTAAAAGGGTACATTCTCGACGAACTCGACAAAGGCGTCCTTCACCGCATCGAACGACCCGTAATGGTCGAGATGCTCGGGATCGATATTGGTCACGACCGCGATCGTGCCGTCGAGCCGCAGGAAACTGCCGTCGCTCTCGTCCGCCTCCACCACCATCCAGTCGCTCGCGCCCAGTCGCGCGTTGGAACCGTAGCTGTTGATGATTCCGCCGTTGATCACGGTCGGGTCGACGCCGCCTGCATCGAGCAGCGCGGCGACCATCGAGGTCGTCGTCGTCTTGCCGTGCGTGCCGGCAACCGCGACGGTCGATTTCAGCCGCATCAGTTCAGCGAGCATCTCCGCCCGGCGCACCACAGGAATGCGCCGCTCGAGCGCAGCCTCCACTTCCGGATTCCCGCGCTTGATCGCGGTGGACGTCACGATGACGGCGGCATCGCCCAGGTTATCGGCCTTGTGGCCGATATGGACCGGAATGCCCTTGTCGCGCAGGCCCTGGATCACATAGCCCTCGGCCACGTCCGATCCCTGCACCTTGTAGCCGAGATTGTGCATCACCTCAGCGATGCCGGACATGCCGATCCCGCCGATGCCGACAAAGTGAATCGTGCCGATATCGGTTGCGACACCCCTCATGCGAACGCCGCCTTGTCGCCGAAACCGAGCGGGCGAGCTTCGCCGATCGGCATGTCGCCCAGCGTATCGTCGAGGCTCTCGACCAGATCGGCGAGATCGCGCGCGGCGTCGGGCCGGCCGCAGCTTCGCGCCCGGCCCGCCGCATTTTGCAACGCGATCGGATCGAGGCCGAGCTTCTGCATCTGCTTGGCGAGTTCGACCGGCGTGAAATTGCGCTGGTCGATCGTCCGCGCACCGCCGGCGGCAGTCATTTCGCGCGCATTGACGGTCTGGTGGTCGTCGGTCGCGCCGGGCAGGGGCACCAGGATCGCGGGCCGGCCGGCAACGGTCAGTTCGGAAAGGGTGGAAGCCCCTGCCCGCGCGATCACCAGATGCGCCCAGGCAAGCTGTTCCGGCAGATCGGGCAGATAGGTCGCGAGGTCGGCCGCGATCGACAGTTCGGCATATTTCGCCCGCGCCGCCTCGATATCCTCGATCCGTGCCTGGTGCGTTACCTGCAGCCGCCGACGGAAACTGACCGGCAGCAGCGACAACCCGTCCGGGACGACCTGGCTCAGCACGCTCGCGCCCTGGCTGCCGCCCGTCACGAGCACCCGGAAGATCCCGTCCTCCTCGAGCAGCGGATAGGGCTTTGACCGCAGCGCCAGCACGGAATCGCGCACGGGATTGCCGACGAGGTGAGTCTTGCCGCGATATTTGGGCGCCAGCCGTTCGACATTGGCATAGGAGGTCGCGATCGCGCTCACCCGTCCCGCGACCAGCCGGTTGACGCGGCCGAGCACGGCATTCTGCTCGTGAATCGCGGTCGGAATCTTCATGTGAAAGGCCGCCAGCAGCGCCGGCAACGCCGGATAGCCGCCAAAGCCGATCACCGCGGCAGGGCGGAACGTACGATAGAGCTCGATCGCCATGGCGCGGCCCTTGATCATGCTCGACGCGGCCCGCGCCCAGCCGACCGGCCCGCCCGCCAGCCGGCCCGCCGGCAGGACATGCGTCTGGATGCCGTCGAACAGGCCCGGGAAACGGACCCCGCGCTCGTCGCTGATCAGGGCGACATGGTGGCCGCGCCTGGTGAGTTCCGCGGCAAGGGCTGCCGCCGGAACCATATGTCCGCCCGTCCCGCCGGCAGCGAGAACGAAGTGGCGTGCCTGGTTCATTCCCCGCTCCATCGTGCGATATAAGGTGACCGCGATACGAACGGATTGCGCCGGGTGAACGCCAGCAGCAACCCCATACCGATCGACAGTGCGATCATCGACGATCCGCCATAGCTGATAAAGGGCAGCGTCATACCCTTGGACGGCGCGAGCCCCGTATTCACCGCCATGCTGATCAGCGCCTGCACGCCGAACTGGGTGGCAAGGCCGGCGGCGGCGAACAGGCGAAACTCGTCCTGCTCGTCGAGCAGCTTCACGAAGACGCGCACGACGATCGCAAGGAACAGCAGCGCGATGATCATGCAGGCGATCAGCCCGAATTCCTCGCCGATCACCGAGAAGATATAGTCGGTATGCCCCTCGGGCAGGCGGAACTTCATCGATCCGCCACCGGGGCCGGTGCCGCGCCAGCCGCCATTGGTGATGGTGTCGTGCGCGGCATTGGTCTGGAAATGGTCCGAGGCGCCGACGCCCTCGCTGTTCGGAAACAAATAGGCGTCGATCCGCGTCCGCGCCGTGCCGTAGAACATATAGGCCGCCAGCACCGCCACGGGCACGCAGCCGATCAATGCCCCCATGACCTTGGGGGAAGTGCCCGAGATCATCAGCAGCGCCAGCCAGACGGTGGCGAATACCATGGTCTGCCCGAAATCAGGCTGCAGCATCAGCAGCACCGCGACGAGCGCCGTCATCGCGCCGGTGATCAGCACGACCGGCAACGCCTCGTCCTTGGCCCGCATCGAGAGCAGCCACGCGCAGGTCACGATGAAGAAGGGCTTCAGGAATTCGGATGGCTGGATCAGCGAGATGCCGAAATTGAGCCATCGCGTCGCTCCGTTCTTCTCGACCCCGAAAAACGGCACTGCGATGAGCAGGACGAGGCAGGCGACAGTGCCGATCAGCGCCATGCGCCGCGCGATCGCAACCGGCAGCATCGAGACGACGAACATCACCGGCAGGGAGACGCATACCCAGGCGAGCTGCCACCAGAGATAGAAAAGCGGCGGAATATGATGCTTCTCGCCGGAATAGCGGGTCGCCGCCGCCGGCGACGCCGCGCCGACGGCGATCAAGCCAACCGCGATCAGCAGCAGGGCGAGCAGCAGCAGCAGGCGATCGATGTCCCAGAACCACATGCCCAGCGCCGAACGATCGCCGCGACCGCCCCCGCCCTTCATGCGCTTCCACAGGGTCAGCGTTTCGGTGCGTGCGCTGCTCATGCCAGCGCCTCCACCGCGGCGCGGAACTGGTCGCCGCGATCCTCGAAATCGCGAAACTGATCGAACGAGGCGCATGCCGGGGACAGCAGCACAGTCTCCCCCGGCCTCGCCCGCGCAGCGGCAGCGTCCACCGCCGCCGCCAGCGTGCCGCTCTGCTCGACCGGGAGATGGGGCTGCAGGATTGCGGCGAAGCGCGGAGCGGCCTCCCCGATCGTATAGGCACGCACGACATGCCCGAAATGCGGGGCGCAGGCATCGAGGTCGTCGGTCTTGGCCTGGCCGCCGAGAATCCAGTGAATCCGCTCGAACGCCGCCAGCGCCGGAGCAGTGGATTCGGGGTTGGTCGCCTTGCTGTCGTTGATGAAGGCGACGCCATCGATGGTGGCGATGCGTTCCATCCGGTGCGCAAGGCCCGTGAAGCTCCGCAGGCCGCGATCGATCGCTTCCTCGGGAACGCCGAGCGCCTGGCAGGCACTGATCGCGGCCAGCGCGTTCTGCGCGTTGTGCGGCCCCTGCAGCGACGGCCAGCGCGACTGATCCATACAGACGCCGGGGGCGATCTTGGTCAGATGTTCCCCGCGTGCCGACAGCGACCGCGCGATCGCGGCGGAGGCGGCGTCCCCAATGCCGATGATCGCCGCGTGGTCGGGCGATTGCATCGCAAACAGCCGCGCCTTCGACGCCGCATAGCCCGCGAACCCCGCATAGCGATCGAGATGATCCGGGGTGATGTTGAGGAGGATCGCGACGTCGCAGTCCAGGCTGCTCGTCAGGTCGATCTGATAGCTCGACAGTTCGAGCACATAGACGCCGCCTTCGGGCAGGGGCTCCTCGCCGAGGATCGGCTTGCCGATATTCCCGCCGAGCCGCGCGGGAATGCCGGCGGCATCGAGAATATGGTGGATCAGCGATGTCGTCGTGGATTTTCCGTTGGTGCCGGTGATCCCGACCACCTTGTGCGGCGGCAGGCTGGCGCGCGCCTGGGCGAACAGCTCGATATCCCCGATGATCGGCGTGCCCGCCGCCCGCGCCTTGGCAGCGACCGGATGGCGATTGAGCGGCACGCCGGGCGAAACCACGAGGCCGTCGAAGCCCGCAAGGTCGATCGCTTCGGGATCGGCAATGGTCGCCCCCGAAACGCCCGCTCTCGCCGCTTCGTTCGAATCCCATGCGACGACTTCGGCGCCACCCGCGACCAGGGCAGCCACCGTCGCCATGCCCGAGCGCGCAAGCCCCAGCACTGCATAGCGTTTTCCGCGCCATGTGGGGCTGGTGATCACCGAAGCTTCAGGGTCGACAGGCCCGCAAGCGCCAGCACCAGCGCGATGATCCAGAAACGGATCACGACGGTCGGCTCGCTCCAGCCGAGTTGCTCGAAATGATGATGGATCGGCGCCATCTTGAACACGCGCTTGCCGGTGCGCTTGTAGAAGAACACCTGGATGATGACGCTCATCGCCTCGACCACGAACAGCCCGCCGACGATCCCCAGCACGATCTCGTGATGCGCCACCACCGCGATCGCGCCGAGCGC
>CAISGR010000159.1 GCA_903884945.1 uncultured bacterium | reverse complement strand
GCATTCACTTTCAAAATTCTATGCAGAGACGATAACCCGCCCCTCATGCGCAGTACTTATACCGCTTGTCTACGGACGCGCGACAAATTGCGGATTTTTACATGGGCATGGCAAATTTGTACGGCTTTTTACGGGATCGCGACTAATAGAGATACTTATATCTATGCACTAACTATCAAAAACCAATCAAAGCATTTCTTTTAATTTACTGAAATTATTGATATAACAACTAAATATATCCGATGCAATCTCACATAATAGAGATGATGATTTCGTCGCGCTGCACGGTCCAAGTAATATCGTACCACACACCGGCAAACTACCAATAGCCTGCGCGGATTCACGGGAATTCCCTCTGACGTTATTGATGCATCGCGGGAAATCCGCTGTCTTTCCGCGGTCTTATTGGGCATCGCGCCCGAGGCCGGCCGGCCGCGCAGCGGACCTTTCTGCCGGCGAGTCCGCGGGTGACAGCCGGGCAGCCGAGGCGATAGGTGTACGGCGTGCCAGCGCCCGCGACCTGCCGGAATCATTCCCCTGAAACCGCCACAGGCAGGATCTTGGCCGGCGGCGCGCGCGCGGCGGTTGCGACGCTCGCGGCACTATTGCTCGGCGGTGGTTGCACGCGCCAGCAGGCACCGCATGAGGGACTTGTCCGCCTGTCGGACGACGAGGTCAAAAACCTCGATCCGCAGAAGATTTCCGATCTGACATCGCTGCGCGTCGCCGAGGACCAGTTCGAAGGCCTGATGCGCCATCGCGGCGACGGAAAGGCCGAACCGGGCCTCGCGGTCGCGATGCGCTGCAGTGGCGACGGGTTGAGTTGCCGCTTCACGCTTCGGCCGGGGCTGCGGTTTTCCGATGGAGTGCCGATCACCGCGACAATCTTCGCCCAGGGCTTTGCCCGACTGCGCGATCCCGCGACCCTGGCGCCGAACGCCAAACTGTTCGACGGCATCGCCGATATCACGGCCGACGATCCCGCGACCGTGACCGTCACGCTGCGCCGCCCCCTGCCCTGGCTTGCCGACCTGCTCGCCCAGCCCGCGCTGGCCGCGCTGCCGATGCACCGGATCGCCGCGGCCGGCGACCGCTGGACCAGCGACCGGCCGCTGGTGACATCGGGCGCCTATCGGCTGACCGGCTGGCGGCTCGGCGACCGGCTGACGCTGGCACGCAATCCCGCCTGGCACGACCGCCCTGCCCCGACCGCGACGATCATATGGCAGCCGGCGGAGGACAAGCTGGCCGCACTGCGCCGCTTTCGCGGACAGGAAGCCGACACGGTCAGCGACATCCCGCCGGCGCGCCTGGCCTGGGCCCGCGCCCACCTGCGCGGGGCCGTGCGGATCGCCCCCTATGCCGGCACCTATTATCTCGCGTTCAACACGCGCAAGCCGCCGTTCGACGACGTGCGCGTCCGCCGCGCGCTTTCGATCGCGATCGACCGGAACTGGATCGCGACGCAATTGATGGGCGGCGGGGAAGCCGGCGCGCTCGGGCTGGTCCCGCCGGTGCTGGGCGGGCGCGATGCCGACCTGTTCGCCGGGCACGATCGGCCGGCGAGGATCCGGCGCCTGCTCGCCGCAGCGGGCTATGGCCCGGCGCATCCGCTGGTGTTCGATGTCCGCTTCAACAGCGGCGGGGATCATCGGCGGATCGCGGTGGCGCTGGCGGCGATGTGGCAGCCCTATGCCGTGGAGGCGCGGCTGCTCAACAGCGAAGCCGCGCTGCACTTCGCGGCGCTCAGGCTCGGCGACTTCCAGCTCGCGCGATCAGGCTGGATCGCGGATGTGCCGGCCCCCGAGAATTTCCTGTCAGTGCATCTGAGCAAGGCCGGCGCGGTCAATTATTCGGGCTTTGCCGACCCCATCTATGACCGGCTGGTGGCGCAAGCGCTCGACACGGTCGATCCGGCGGCACGGACACGCTTGCTGGAAGAGGCGGAACAGCGCCTGCTGCGGGCAGCGCCGATCCTGCCGATCTATCATTATGTCAGTCGCTCGCTGGTGGCGCCCGACGTTCGGGGATGGCAGGATAACCCGATGAACATTCATCCCAGCCGCCTGCTGTACCGGATGCCGCGATGAGGCGCCGCATGATCCTGTTGGGGCTGATCGCGCTGGCCGGCTGCGACAGGCGGCCCGATGCCGGACCGGTGGTGGTGAGCGCGATCGGCGGAATGCCCGAGGCAGGCGACTCCTCGCGAGGCATGCTGCCGACCCCCTCCCGCGTGATGGTCGATGCCACGGCACAGGGACTGGTGCGGTTCGACGCGGCGGGCCAGATCGAGCCGGGCGTCGCCGAGCGCTGGACCGTGATCGACGACGGCATGAGCTATATCTTCCGGCTCCGCGACGCCGAGTGGAGTGACGGCAAGCCGGTCAGTGCGGGCGAGGTCGTGGCGATCCTGCGGCGACAGCTCGGCCCGCGATCGCGCAATCCGCTGCTCCCCTTCCTCAGCGCGATCGACGAGATCGTCGAGATGACGCCCGAGGTGATCGAGGTCCGGCTCAAGCGACCGCGCCCCGATCTGCTCAAGCTGTTCGCCCAGCCTGAACTGGCCCTGTTCCGTACGCGACCGCCCGGCGGCAGCGGGCCGTTTCGGGTGGTCACCACCTATCGCGACGGAGTCATGCTGCGGCCCGCGTTCGATCCGGCACGATCGCCCGACGACGACACGCCGGAGCCGGGGCCCGAAGCCAGTGTTCGTCTGATCGGCGAACGCGCCGCCAGAGCGATCGTCCGGTTCGTGGCGCGCGATTCCGACCTGGTGACGGGAGGCAGCTTCGTCGACTGGCCGTACCTCGCCAATGCCGAGGTCGCGCCGGCAAATCAGCGAATCGATCCCGCCGCAGGCCTGTTCGGCCTCGCCATCGCCAATCGCGAAGGCTTCCTGGCCGAGGTGAACAATCGCATCGCGATCGCCCGCTCGATCGACCGGCAGGCAATCGTCGGCGCCTTCGCGCCGGACTGGACGTCGACCGCACAACTCCTGCCCGATCGGCTCGACTCCGCGGCCCCACCCGCGACCGCAGCATGGACCAGCCCGCCAGCCAGCGGAGAGAGTTCGCCAGCCGATACCGTGGCGGCCTGGCGCAAGACGCACAATGAAGCGCTGACGCTGCGCATCGCCCTGCCGGCCGGTCCGGGCGCGACGATCCTCTACGGCTATGTGGCAGCCGGGCTGCGCCGGATCGGGATCGGCGCCGAGCGGGTCGCGATCGATGCGCCTGCCGATCTCCGCCTGATCGATGCCGTCGCGCCCTATGACAGTGCGCGCTGGTATCTCGCCACGGCGTGCCAGCCCTGCGGAGCCGACGCGGCGGCGGCGATCGATGCGGCGCGCGACGCGCCGGATCTGCGCCTGCGGGCGCAACATATTGCCGCGGCGGACCGCGCTCTTGCCGCGGACGTCGCCTATATTCCGATCGCCCGCCCATTGCGCTGGTCCCTCGTCGCGCTGCGCCTCGGCCAGTGGCAGGGGAACTCGCGCGCGTGGCACCCGTTGAATCACCTTCGCAACGATACCAAATGAGGTGACATGGCCAACAATACCACCCGCATGAGCCCCGAGCCCCTTGGCAAGTTCGCGAGCAGCCTGACCGGTCGCGACGCGGCGTCGGTGCGCAGGCGGATCGAGGCGATGGAACATCTCCTCGAAGGGCTGTTCAAGATCCCGGGCGTCAATCGCAAGTTCGGCCTAGATGTGATCCTGGACGTCATCCCGGTGGGTGGCGACGTCATCGGCGCAGCGATGGGCGCATGGATGGTGTGGGAGGCACGCAATCTCGGCATGTCGAAAACCCAGATGGCGCGCATGTTCGGCAATGTCGGGATCGACTTCCTGCTGGGCATCATCCCCGTGGTCGGCGCAATCCCGGACTTCCTGTTCCGCTCCAACACGCGCAACCTGAAGATCATCAAGCGCCATCTCGACAAGCATCACCCCGCCACGGCGACGATCGTCCAGCGATGAGTTCGCAGGGGGGGCGGACGGCGCCGCCGCTCCCGTGGCGGACGCGGGTCAGCGCGGTCCCCGCCAGATCCTGAGCGTGGCATTGGCCGGTAGCCCGCCGGAGCCAGCCTTGCAGCGTTCATAGGCAAAGCTCTTGTCGAGGCACAACCAGAGCTCGTCCAGCCAGCCCTGCTTGTTCGCGGTAACCCGGATCGACGTGGCGGGCAGGCCGGGATTGGCCGCCGCCATCGCGGTCGCCAGAGCGCCCGCGGTGAGCGGCTTGCGCGACAGGGCATCCATGTCCGGGTAGCGCAACCTGGCATAAAGACCGGTCGACTTCGCGAAATAGGCTGCGGGCGTGGTGCCCATGCACGTACCGTGCTTGGCCCATTCGTGCTGAAGCAACTGCGCCGACGGGGTCGAACAGAGATGCTGGCGGACGAGCGCACGCGGGAGAAGCACCGTCGAGGTGCAATATTGCGGCCATTCCTTGCCGACACCGTCCGGCCAGAGACCATGGAGCGTGAAGCCGAAACGGTTGCCACTGCCACACTCGAACCGGGCGGAGGCATCGCGGGCATGGCCGTGGCAATATTGCGGCGCCCAGCTGATCGCGAGCGTATAACCGCCGATCGGCAACACGCGCTGCGGCTCGCTCTTCGATGGGAGATCGGGGCGCTGGCGCGGCACATTGACCGGGACGGAGCATCGATAGGCCTGGGCCTGCGCCATGCCCGGAACGGCAATCATCGCCGCGACAAGGATCACTTTCATCACGCCCCCTCTTCGACCCCCGACCGGGCCAGTGATTCGCCAATCGACGCGGCGCATTTTATTCTCTTTTTGTTCTCAGGCAAGCGATCAGCCCAGCGCCGCGAAATCGAGGCCGATATCGGCAGCCGGTGCCGACTGGGTGAGCCGCCCGACGCTGATGAACGTGACGCCGGTTTCGGCGATCGCACGGATCGTTTCCAGCCGCACCCCGCCCGAGGCCTCGGTCGGAACCCGCCCCCCGACAAGGGTGACCGCGCCGCGCAGCATGGGCGGATCCATATTGTCGAGCAGGAGATGTGTCGCCCCAGCGGCCAGGGCCGGTTCGATCTGGTCGATCGAATCGACCTCGACGATGATGCGCCGGATGCCGGCGGCCTTCGCCCGACGAACGGCTTCACCGACCCCGCCGGCAACCGCGACATGATTGTCCTTGATCATCGCGGCATCCCACAGGCCCATGCGGTGGTTGGTCGCGCCGCCCATGCGGGTGGCGTATTTCTCCAGCAGACGCAGGCCCGGAATGGTCTTGCGCGTATCGAGCAGCGTTGCGCCGGTACCGAGAATCCGATCGACATAGCTCCGGGTGAGCGTCGCGATGCCGGAGAGGTGCTGCACGGTGTTGAGTGCGGAGCGCTCGGCCGTGAGCATCGCGCGCGCGCTTCCTTCGAGCCGCATCAGATCAGTGCCCGCGGCGACCCTGTCCCCGTCCTGCACCAGCCGCTCGATCCGCACGGCAGGGTCGAGCGCCCGGAAAAAAGCCTCGGCAATCGGCAGACCCGCCACCACGATCGCGTCGCGGCTATCCATCACGCCGGCAAAACGGGCCTCTGCGGGGATCACCGCAGTCGAGGTGATGTCTCCCGCGGTCCCCAGGTCCTCGGCGAGGGTGGAGCGGACAAAGGCGTCGAGATCGAATCCAGCGAGCGCGAACTGCCGCTCCACGGGCTCTGGCAGGGTCTGGATTGGCATGGCGGCGCTTGAACTCCCGGGTCGGCGAAGGCCATCTGGCACATCGGCGGTGCGCGGAACAGCCATCGCGACGCCGCATTTTCACGGCGGACGACGCCTGAACCACAGGCCATCTGCGCGATCAGCCGCTCCGCTTCACACGAGAGCAAGGCGCCGCATCCTTCGTCTCCTCCAGGCGCCATTTTCCGGAGACCGGCGCGAGCCGATAGTAAAGGCGGGGGAGCTGCATACGGCGCTCATAAGGCTCCTTGTCATCGTGGAAGCGCGCGCTATCCTCGGCTGACATCGACCACAACACGATACAGTCGTTGCCGTGCCAACTCTCCATCTCGTAGCTTCGGTTCGAATCGAGATTTCGATCGGAGCCGATGTCTAGGGCGGATATATAGAAGAGATTGACGATCTCGTTGCGACGGATTTCCCAGACTCCGATGCCCTGATTGCTGGGATCCCATCCCGGAATGACGTTCGCTGCAGCGACACGCGTGTTATCGTCCGAAAAATAAGGCTCCCCACTCACATCAACATCCGCGCCGCTCAACCGATCAACCAGTTCGCGTCCCATCGTCTCGAAACCGGAATAGGCGAAGTCGAGGAAGCGCTTGTCCTCGCTCAGCGAGAAGTCATCCACTTCCGATATCCCACTCATCGGAATGCATGCCGGCTTGCCTGCGAGACCCTGGATCGTGATCACCGTCCTGGTGGCGCTGACGATGTCCCTGACTTCCGGTGGAATCTCAGGTGCAGCGCTTGCCTCACCCCAACCCTGCCCGTCTCGAGGCGGATGCCATTCCGGGCATTTCTGCCGCGGCGGCCGCTGCGGCGCGGGGCGCGCCGCCGCGACCTTCACCTTCATCGGAGACGACGGCGCTTCCGATCCACAGCCGGGCAAAGACGCCGTAACGCATAGCATCAGGGCAGCTTTCACCCGGGCGCCGACGCACAGGCGCGTCACGAATCCGTCTCCGGCATCAGTTGCCCGCCGACCATGACCGGCAACGCCTCGACCAGCACGAAGACGACCCGGCAAGGATCCTCGCCCGCGTTGCGCCAGAGATGGCTGGTACCGCGCTGGATGACGATATCGCCGGCGACCAGATGCTCGACCATGCCACTGTCGAGTTGCAGTTCCAGTTCGCCGCTGACGACGATGGCATAGTCGATCGACCAGCTGCGATGCAGGCGCGACTTGCGGCCGGGCAGAAAATCCACGACGCGGACCAGCGATCCGCCGCGATCGCCGGTCGCACCGGCGCCGTCACTGCGGTCGTTCAGGTTGGCGGGCACCTCGGGCGTGGCCCAGACCTGGGCGAAGGCAACCTCGCCAAGCTCCGTCGTGACCGGACGCAGCGTATCGACGCTGCGGACGATCGACCATCCCTGCGGATCGTGGCCGGTGACGACCCGGCGGAAGGCGGCGGTTACGGCCGGCGCTTCGGGAAAGGAGTCTCGATCGGGCGCTTTTCGCTTGCGAAAGAACATGGCCGCACCTTTGCCGAGAGACGATCACCGCGCGCCCGCCGTTCGGCGACCGGCCAGAAGATCGTGTAGGCCCGCATGATGGCCGCACCGCGCCGTCGCCACAATAGCATCTCGTGCGATCGGCGTGCGTGGCCTCAGTCGCCCGTCACCCGCAGCGGCCCGAGATCCCCCATCCCGACGGTTGCCGATGCCATCGCCATCATCGCATCGAGGCTCTTCTTCGCCTTGAGGCGAAGCTCTTCCTCGATCTCGATGCGCGGCGCGAGATCGCGCAGCGCGACATAGAGCTTCTCCATCGTGTTGAGCGCCATGTACGGGCAGATATTGCAGTTGCAGTTGCCGTCCGCACCGGGCGCCCCGATGAAATTCTTGAGCGGCGCCGCCTTCTGCATCTGGTGGATGATATGCGGCTCGGTCGCGACGATCAGCGTATCGCCGGGCATGGTATCCGCAAAGGCGAGGATACCGCTGGTCGAGCCGACATAATCGGCATGATCGAGGATATAGGGCGGGCATTCCGGATGCGCCGCGATCGGCGCGCCCGGATATTGGAGCTGGAGCTTGAGCAGCTCGGTCTCGCTGAACGCCTCGTGGACGATGCACACGCCGGGCCAGAGCAGCATCTCCCGCCCGGTCTTGCGGGCGAGATAGCCGCCCAGATTCTTGTCCGGGCCGAAGATGATCTTCTGGTCGAGCGGAATCTGGCTGAGGATCTTCTCGGCGGAGGAACTGGTGACGATCACGTCGCTCAGCGCCTTCACCTCGGTCGAGCAGTTGATATAGGTCAGCGCGATGTGATCGGGGTGCGCGGCGCGGAAGGCGGCGAACTGCTCGGGCGGGCAGCTGTCCTCCAGGCTGCACCCGGCGTTCATGTCAGGCAGGACGACGATCTTTTCGGGGCTGAGGATCTTGGCCGTCTCCGCCATGAAACGGACGCCGCAAAAGGCGATGACATCGGCATCGGTCGCCTGCGCCTTGCGGCTGAGATCCAGGCTGTCGCCGACGAAATCGGCGAGATCCTGGATTTCGGGCTTCTGGTAATAATGCGCGAGGATGACGGCGTTGCGCTCCTTGCGGAGGCGATCGATCTCGGCGCGGAGATCAAGCCCGGTGAGCGTGCCGCCAATGCCATTGCGTGCGTCCATGATCAGTTCCTGTTCCCCAGCACTTCCTCGAGCGAGCGGGTGGTATCCCACACCTCGTCCTTGTTCCTCGCCTCGTCGGCAAAGCGCACCTTCACCGGCACATCGACACCGGCGGCCTTGAGCGGCATGGCGAAGCTGCGCTCGACCGCGCGACGGGTGGCATCGCGGGCGAGGTTGAGCGGCACTGCCTCATGCGCCTGGCGGACCAGTTCCCGCTGGCCGGCGCGGCGGTTCGCTTCCTGCAATTTCGCATCGGCATCAGTGAAGGTCGAAAGAAGCCCGCCCTCGCCATATTCGCGCATCTGGGTGAGATCGATCTGCGGCTGCGACACCTCGACCGGAGGCAGCGTGACGCCGAGCGTCTTCGTGCCCGGATCCCAGGTCACATCCTTCTGGCGGAGCTTCGCGAGATCGACCTCGTAACGGACCATGCCGGGCATGATCAGCGTCTTCCTGGCGCTCAGGCCGAATTGCGACTGGGTCGAGGTAGTGACCGACACGAAGCGCGCGGCGAAGGCCGAAAGGCGGTTCTGTTCCTTCAGGCCCTGGAGCGAGGCGCTGGCGATGGTGACCGGATCGGGGCCCTTCATCTTGCCGCTGACATAATAGCCGAGCGCCCAGAAGCCACCGGCAATGAACAGCGCGATCAGCGCCAGCGCGCCGGCGAACTTGCCGAGGAACTTCATGCCGCCATCTCCCAGTCGTCACCGTTCAGGACGACCGCGCCGCGGTCGCGCAGGTCAATCAGATGGGCAAGCACAGACCGCTCGGCGGCGGGAAAGAGGCGCGGATCGATGCCGACATACATCAGCTCGACCATTGCCGGGACCGGGCGGGACCGTTCGCGCAACAGTCGCAGGATCTGGCCCTCGCGCTGCCGGCGATGCCCCATCATGCCGCGTACCAAGCGGCGCGGATGCTCGATCGGATTGCCATGCGCGGGATAATAGATGCGATCCTCGCGCTGCATCAGCTTGTCGAGGCTCGCCATATAGGCGGCCATGTCGCCATCGGGCGGCGAGACGATCGTGGTCGACCAGCCCATCACGTGATCACCGGTGAACAGCGCGTTCGCCTCCGGCAGGGCAAAGGCGAGATGGTTGGACGTGTGGCCCGGCGTGGCGACGGCGGTGAGCGTCCAGCCCTGGCCCGAGATGGACTCCCCGTCGGCGAGAACCCGATCGGGCAGGTAATCCGCATCGAACGAGGCATCCGCGCGGGGCCCGAGATCCTCGAGCGCGAGCGCGGCACAGCCGATGATCGGGGCGCCGGTCGCCGCCTTGAGCGCCCGCGACGCAGGGCTGTGATCGCGATGGGTGTGAGTGATGACGATCGCGGCGACGGGCCGCCCGGCGATCGCGCGAACCAGCGCCGCCACATGCCCGGGATCGTCCGGCCCGGGATCGATTACCGCCAGGTCGGTGGTGCCGACGAGATGCGTCTGCGTCCCGGTATTGGTGAAGGGCGAGGGATTGGGCGCAAGCACGCGGACGACGAGCGGTTCGAGCTGCTCAGCCACGCCGGATAGTTGCTCGCTCATGGCAGGGCAGATGGCGGGTCGGGACGGTTAAGGCAAGACTTGGATCGGGATGATGGCGGTGAGGGCCTTCCTGCCGTTGCCAGGGAGAAGACCCTCACCCGCCCCTCCCCCGCCGCAGCAGGGAAGGATCGAGAGGCGGCTCTCTCTCAATTCACCTTGGCGAGATCGCCCTCGATCTCCCTGATCGACTCGTCCATCGCCTGGAGCGCCTCGCGGCGGGCATCGTCGGCCATCGACCGGTTGGACGCCATGCGCTCGCGGGCACCGCGCAGACCGTCCAGCGCGGCGCGATAGGCGTTGCGCTCGATCTCCCTGCTGTTCGCGGCGATCGCGGCGCCCTCGCGAGCGACCTTCTCGATCCGGTTGGTGCAGATGACGATGACGTGCTTTCCACCCCGCTTCTCGTTGAGCACCATTTCCTTAGCGTTCCCGTCACCGCGACAGGTGCGCGACGAGACCTCGGGAATCTCGGCCAGTTCGGGCATGCCGGCAAAGTCCTCGGTGGCCATCTTGCCGTTCTTGTCGCGGCGCATGATGCGGACGACCCTGTGGCTGGTGACGCGCCCGTCCGGGCCGGTGGTGGTGGCAATGCTGCTCTCGTCGTCACCGATCGCGGGCGGCGCCGGGGGAACCGGTGCCTCGGGCGGCGCAGGCGCCGTCGGCGGGGCGCCGACCGCCTGGGGCGGGGATGGCGGGGAGACCATTGCCACAACCGGCGCGGCCGGCGCGGGCGGTACCGCCGGGGCGGCTGCGACGCTCGCTACGGCGGGGACTGCGGGCACCGCGGGCACCGCGGGCACGAGTTCCGCGAGGTTCACGCCGGTCGCCTTCTCGACGCCCGAGCGGACTCGCTCGGCCGCCTGGGTACCGGAGGCGGTGAGGCCGAGCCCGGCCAGGGTCAGCAGCGCGATCGCGGCTGAACCGCTGGCGAGACGCAGGCGCGAGGTCTTGTTGGTGGACAGCATCTTCAATCTCCCTTTCAGATCCTCAATCGTGTGGAGATGGCAGGCAGCCGACACCGCCCCGCCATGCGCCGCCTTGACGATGGCGCAGGCATAGGTGTGGCGCATCATGGGGTTGCGGCCGGCAAGGACGCGGGCGTCGTTGGCGATCTCCTGATCGGCGCGGAACGCCCGGAAAGCGCGCCAGGCGACGGGATTGAACCAGTGCAGCGCCAGGACGACGAGGGCGATCCAGTTCGAGATCAGATCGCCGCGGTGATGGTGCCCGAGCTCGTGCGCCAAGGCGAGGTTGCGCTCCTCGGCGTCGTAGCGCTCGGTGAAGTCGCGCGGGAAGGCGACGTAGCGGCGCCAGATGCCGAAGGCGAGCGGGCCGCTGGCGGCGTCGGTCTCGATCAGCTGGATGCCGCCCTCGATTGCCGTCTCGCGCGCCGTCGCAGCGAGCATGCGGCGGCAGAAGCGGGCATGCGCGGTCGCGTGCCAGGCGATAAACGCCGCCGCCCCCAGCACCCAGAGCGAGACCAGGATGGGGCCAAGCGAGGGATGTTGGGTGACGGGCGCGGCGGCGTCCCCGCCGAGCGGCTCGATCACATAGACAGTGATCTGCTCGCTCGCACGGATCACCGGCGCGACTGCGATCTCGCGCCAGGATTGGGGCAAAGGCGGCAACAGCAGCCGGAGCGCGGGCAGCGCCCAGAGCGCATAGGCGATGTCCGGCCCGAAGGCGCGGCGGACGGGGCCACGGAGCAGCAGCACCGCGACCATCAGGACGGTGGAGGCGATCAGCGCCTCGATCGCCCAGGGGACGATCGCGGCGATCACGACTTCAGGCCCTTGAGCAGCGCCTCGATCTCGGCGATGTCCTCGTTGGTCAGGGCGTCGCGCTCGGCGAGATGCGCGACGAGCGGCGTGAGCTTGCCGCCGAACAGCCGGTCCATCAGACGGCGCGATTCACCTTCGACATAATCGCCGCGCTTCACCAGCGGACGGTAAAGGTAGCGGCGGCCATCCTCCTGGTGCGCGATGATGTTCTTGGAGAGCAGACGGCCGAGCAGGGTCTTCACGGTATTGGCCGACCAGTCCCGCTCCGGCGGGATGCGCTCGACCACGTCCTGGGCAGTGAGCGGCGACTCATCCCAGAGCACTTCCATGACCGCATGTTCTGCATCGCTGATTCGTTCGCTCACGACTCGCTCCCGTAATGACCACAGCTGTAATCGTCTTGATTACAACTGTAGTCAAGCGCCTGAACGCTGGATGAACATGCTCGACAGCCCCACGCGGCATCGGCAATCTGCCGGGCAAAAGCAGGAGAGAGACATGAACCAGTTCACCACCGTCGCCACCGGCCTGCGCTTCCCCGAAGGGCCCGTCGCCATGCCGGACGGGAGCGTGATCCTGGTCGAGATCGCGGGGGGACGGATCACCCGGGTCCGGCCGAACGGATCGACCGAAACGGTGGCCGAGCCCGGCGGCGGACCGAACGGGCTGGCGATGGGGCCGGACGGGAAGCTCTATTGCTGCAACAATGGCGGCTTCAACTATGTCGAGCGCAGCGGCCTGCTGATCCCGCACGGCCAGGCGGACGATTATTCCGGCGGGCGGATCGAGCGGATCGACATTGCGACCGGCAAGGTCGAGACCCTCTACCGGGACGGCGATTTCGGGTGCGTGCTGCGCGGGCCGAACGACATCGTGTTCGACGCGCATGGCGGCTTCTGGTTCACCGACCATGGCAAGAACCGGCCGCGCGAGCGCGACATCACCGGCATCTTCTACGCGAAGGCCGATGGCAGCCATCTCGAGGAAGTGGTGTTTCCGAGCGAGAACCCGAATGGCGTGGGGCTCTCGCCCGACGGCACCCTGCTCTATGCGGCGGAAACCTATACCTGCCGGCTGATGGCGTTCCGGATCACCGCGCCGGGGAAGATCGACGCCACGGCGGGGCTCGGCGGACCGGGCATCCCGCTCTATCGCCCGGCGGGGTACAAGTTCTTCGACTCGCTGGGGGTCGAGGCGGGCGGCAATATCTGCGTGGCGACGATCGGCGAAAGCGGGATCAGCGTGATCTCGCCCGAGGGCGCCCTGGTCGCGTTCGTGGCGACGCCGGATCCGTTCACCACCAATATTTGCTGGGGTGGACCTGACCTGCATACCGCGTACATCACGCTTTCCGGAACGGGGCAGCTGGTGCGGACGCAATGGCCGCGCCCGGGACTCAGGCTGGCTTATTGAAGGGGAACGGGATGATCAGGCATCGTGAGCGACATCTGGTGCAGCGGATCGGCTGGATGCGCGCGGCGGTGCTGGGCGCGAATGACGGGATCGTCTCGACCGCAAGCCTGATCGTGGGCGTGGCGGCAGCGAATTCCAGCCGTTCCGCCATCCTGCTGACCGGTATTGCCGGGCTCGTCGCGGGCGCGATGTCGATGGCGGCGGGCGAATATGTCTCGGTCAGCACGCAATCGGACACGGAAAAGGCGGATCGCGACCGCGAGACGCGCGAACTGGCGGAGGAGCCCGAATCGGAGCGGCGCGAGCTCGCCGCGATCTATCGCAGCCGCGGCCTCGATGCGGCCCTGTCGCTGCAGGTCGCCGACCAGCTGATGGCGCATGACGCGCTCGGCGCGCACCTTCGCGACGAACTGGGCATCAACGAAATGCTGGTGGCGCGGCCGGTGCAGGCGGCCTTCGCCTCGGCGGGCAGCTTCGCGCTGGGCGCCATCCTGCCGGTGCTGATGGCGCTGATCTTCAGCGGCGCGCGGCTGGTCGAGGCAGTGACGGCCGCGTCGCTCGTCCTGCTCGCCCTGCTGGGCGCGATCGGCGCCCGCACCGGCGGCGCGAGCATCTGGCGCGGCGCCGTCCGGGTGACCTTCTGGGGCGCGCTCGCGATGGGCGCGACGGCGCTGATCGGGAAGCTCGCGGGGACGCAGCTCTAGGGCCCGCGCCTCCGCGCCGTCGGCGGGCGAGCCGGGGTTACGCGTGCGTTTGGCGCAAGTCGACTTGCAGCCGGCGCGCGATTGACCGACGCCCGCGGCGGTGGCTTATGCGCGCCAAGAGGATGTTCTGGAGACCATAAGATGAAGAAGCTCTATCCCGATGCAGCGGCGGCGCTGGATGGGCTCCTGTTCGACGGCATGACGATCTGCGCGGGCGGCTTCGGCCTGTGCGGCATTCCCGAGCGCCTCATCGACGCGATCCGCGACGCCGGAACCAAGAGCCTGACGATCGCGAGCAACAATGCCGGGATCGACGGCGAAGGCCTGGGCAAGCTGCTGCGCACCCATCAGGTCAGGAAGATGATCTCCTCCTATGTCGGCGAGAACAAGGAGTTCGAGCGGCAATATCTGAGCGGCGAGCTCGAGGTGGAATTCTGCCCCCAGGGCACGCTGGCCGAGCGCTGCCGCGCGGGCGGCGCCGGCATCCCGGGCTTCTACACCAAGACCGGCGTCGGCACGCAGGTGGCCGAGGGCAAGGAAGTGAAGATCTTCGACGGCCAGGAATATATCCTGGAGCGCGGCATCCGCGCCGACCTGGCGATCATCAAGGGCTGGAAAGCCGACGAGAGCGGCAACCTGATCTTCCGCAAGACCGCGCGCAACTTCAACGCGCCGATGGCGACCGCGGGCAAGGTCTGCGTCGCCGAGGTCGAGGAAGTGGTGCCCGTCGGCAGCCTGGACCCAGACTGCATCCATCTGCCCGGCATCTATGTGAAGCGCATGATCATCGGCGCGCCGTACGACAAGAAGATCGAATTCAGGACGGTACGCGAGCGGGTCGCGGCGTGACGCGGCTTTCACTTCCCCTCCCTCTCCGGGAAGGAGCCGGGAGCGGGGCGATGGCGCACGAGAGTCACGCGCGCACCTCTTCCCTGACGGGACGGGGCCTGGCCCTGATGACCCTTGCGGCGATGCTCACGGCCTGCGCGCATGCCGAAGCGCCAGTGCAGGTGGCCCCACTGGCGCTAGAGCCGTCCGTGCAGGCCCCTCCACCAGCGCCGACGCCACTGCCCGCCCCGAGCGTGCCGCCGGGCATGCAATATCTCTTCGGATCGGGTGAGGGCTCGGCGATCAGCGTGCAGGCATGGCAGAGCCTGACGGCCTATGCGGCGGGCCAGGTGCGCAGGCGGCCGGCGAAGAGCGTCGTGCTGGCCACTGGCACCACCCTCGCCGCGCCGGACTTCGTACCCTGCGGCAGGAAGCCCTTCGCAGCCGTGTTCGACGTGGACGAAACCGTTCTGCTGAACCTCGGCTTCGAATATGACGATGCCGCGCGTCCGCGCCCCTATGACGAGGCGCGCTGGCAGGCCTGGGAGACAAGCGGCGCGGACAAGGTGTCGGCCGTCCCCGGCGCAGTACCGGCGCTGACCGCGCTGCGCCGGATGGGCGTGACGGTGATCTTCAATACCAACCGCTCCGCCGGCCATGCCGCCGAATCCAGCGCCGCGATCCAGGGTGCCGGCCTCGGCCCCGCCGTGCACGGCGAAACGCTGTTCCTGGCCGGCGACGACGCCATGGGACCGAAAAAGGACGGCCGCCGGCAGGTCATCGCCGCGAAATATTGCGTGATCGCCATGGGCGGCGACCAACTCGGCGATTTCAGCGACCTGTTCAATGCCGGGCTCGCCCCCGGCGCCCGACGCGCGGCGACCCTGGCCGCGCCGATCGCGGCGAAATGGGGTGCCGGGTGGTTCGTGCTCCCCAACCCCGTCTATGGCAGCGGCCTGAAGGGCGGCTTCGACGACGTGTTTCCTGCAGACAAACGCTGGGCACCGCCCGCGACCACGGAGAAATAAGACATGGCCTGGACCCGCGACGACATGGCGGCGCGCGCCGCGCGCGAGCTGCAGGATGGCTTTTACGTCAATCTCGGCATCGGCATCCCCACCCTGGTGGCGAACCATATTCCCGAGGGCGTGACCGTCACGCTCCAGTCCGAGAACGGCATGCTCGGCATCGGCCCCTTTCCCTATGCTGGCGAGGAGGATCCGGACCTGATCAACGCCGGCAAGCAGACGATCAGCGAGCTGCCGCAAAGCGCCTATTTCAGCTCGGCCGACAGCTTCGCGATGATCCGCGGCGGGCATATCGACCTGACCGTGCTCGGTGCGATGGAGGTCGCCGAGAATGGCGACATCGCCAACTGGATGATCCCGGGCAAGATGATCAAGGGCATGGGCGGCGCGATGGATCTCGTCGCCGGCGTGAAGAAGATCATCGTCGTGATGGAGCATACCAGCAAGAACGGCGATCCCAAGTTCATCCCCGCCTGCACCCTGCCGCTGACCGGCAAGAACGTGGTCGACATGATCATCACCGATCTTGCCGTGTTCCAGCGGCCGGACCATCAATCGCCCTTCAGACTGATCGAAACCGCCCCGGGCGTGACGAACGAAGAGATCGCGGCAAAGACCACCGCGCATTATCTGACCTGATGACCTACACCCTCATCACCGCCAACCGGAACTATTCCAGCTGGTCGCTGCGGCCATGGCTGCTGATGCGGGCGCTCGGCATCCCGTTCGAGGATCGCCTCGAACAGTTCGCCAAGCCGGACAATTACGACGATTTCCGGCGCTTCTCGCCGAGCGGCCAGGTGCCCGTGCTGATCGATGGCGACCGCACGGTGTGGGATTCGCTCGGCATCACCCTGTACCTCGCCGAGCGCCATCCCGGCGTGTGGCCAGCGGAAGAAGCGGCCCGGGCCTGGGCGGCCTGCGCGGTGGCTGAAATGCACGGCGGCTTCGGCGCGGTGCGCAACGACTGCACGATGAATATCGGCGTGCGGGTGACGCCCAAACCGGCCTCAATCGCGCTGCAACGCCAGGTGGCACGGCTGGGCGAGTTGTGGGCCGAGGGGCTCTCGCGGTTCGGAGGGCCATGGCTCGCCGGTAAGAATTTTTCCGCTGTCGACGCCTTTTATGCACCCGTGGCGTTTCGCGTCCGTACCTATGGACTGGACATCGGCAGGGACGGAGCAGCCTGGGTGGCACGGATCCTCGATCATCCCGCCATGCGCGAGTGGGAGAAGGTCGCGCTGAGCGAGACCTGGCGCGAAGCGGATCACGAGGCGGAGCTTGCCGCCGCCGGGGTCATCACGGCCGATTTCAGGGCGTGATGCGGCGTGCGATTGCAGCGGTCGCGCTCCTTCTCGTCGTCCTGCTCGGCCTGACCGTGGCCTTCGTCTCGCCGCCCGCCCTGCTCAGCCTGTATGACGGCGCGATCGGGGGCGGCGTCGGCGCGACCCGCCCCGGCAGCGCCCTGCCGTTCGGCACGCATGGCCAGACGCTCGACGTGTGGCGGCCGGCAGAGGCGGCGACCGTCAAGCGGCCGGTGCTGATCTTCTGGTATGGCGGCGGCTGGGCGAAAGGCGACCGCCGGGCCTATGCCTTTGCCGCGCGCGCCTATGCCCGGCAGGGATTCGTCGTCGTCGTGCCCGATTACCGCAAGGTGCCGGGCATCCGCTTCCCGGTATTCGTGCAGGACGGCGCCGAAGCGGTGAAATGGACCCGCGACCATGTCGCCGAATTCGGCGGCGACCCCGACCGGATCGCGGTCGCAGGCCATTCGGCGGGCGCCCATATCGCCGCGATGGTTACGCTGGACACGCGCTGGCTGACAGCCGAGGGCGTCGACCCGAAGATCATCAAGGCAGCCGTGGGCTTGAGCGGGCCCTATGATTTCTACCCCTTCACCTCGACCCGCGCGATCGAGGCGATGCGGGGCGCCGATCCTGCCGCGACCCAGCCGATCACGTTCGCGCGGGGCGATGCACCGCCGATGCTGCTCGTCACCTCGACCGGCGACACCGAGGTACGACCGAAGAACGCCATCAATCTTGCGGCGAGACTCAGGGCGCTCGGTGCGCCGGTGACGCTGAAACAATATCCCGGATTGACGCATGAGGACGTCGTGAAAGCCCTGTCCAAACCGTTCCGCAGCACGGGTCCGGTACTCGCCGACAGTGTCGCTTTCCTGAATTCAACGCTGAAGGTGACGACTCCCTAGACCGGCGCTCGCCTGGGTTGAATCAACGTCGTCACCGCCACACAAGCCCGCATGACGGGAGGGATCTTGCAGGTCGCCGCGTTCGCTGTGTTGCGCAGATAACACGCACTGCGCTAAGCTTCGGCCATGAAGCTCGCGATCCTTGCCCTCGCCCTCACCGCCGCCGCCCCGACCGACCGTGACTGGTCCGCGGCACTCAGGCAGGATGCGCGGGCGCTTCACGACGATGCGGCGGCCAACCATCCCGGCCCGCACAACCGGCTCGATCCAGATTTCGCGAAGCGCAACGATGCCGGGCTGGCGCTGGCACTGAAGCGTGCCGGCGCGGTGCATGATTTCGCCGGCTATTGGTATGCGATGAAGGCCTATGTCGCCGGCTTCGAGGACGGCCATATGGGCTTCGGCACCACCGGCGACGCACCGACGTTCGACACAAGATGGCCCGGCTTCCTGACCGGCTTCGATTCAGCCGACGTGCAGCGCGTGGTCTCGCGCGACGACGCTGCCCCCATCCCGCTCAGCGCGCGCCTCGTCTCGTGCGACGGCAAGGCAGCTGGCGCGCTCGCGGCGGACAATGTCGGGGCGTTCGAGGGACGGTGGTTCCTCAAATCGCGCCATGTGTGGCGAGGCGGCGAACTGTTCGTCGACCGCGGCAATCCCTTCATCACCCGGCCGGCGACCTGTGTGTTCGAGGTAGCGGGCAAGCGGCAGACCATTTCGCTGACCTGGCGACCGATCGCGCCCGACGCCCTCGGGTCCCGGCTGGCGGCCGCAAGCCAGGTGACGCATCCGCCGATCGAAGCCCGGACGCTCGCCGATGGTACACGGTGGTTCGGCCTTGGCGACTTCAACGGCGATCCCGCGTCGGAGGGCGGCCGCAAGCTGCCAGGCTTGATCGCCGCGATGAAGGCCGATCGCGCCGCGCTGGTCGCCGCGCCGGCAATCGTGCTCGATCTGCGCGGCAACAATGGCGGATCGTCGGACTGGTCGCGCCAGATCGCCGCGGTGCTGTGGGGCGAGCAGCGCTTCGCGACGCTCGGCATCGATTCGGATTCGGTCGAGTGGCGCGCGTCCGAGGCGAATATCACCTCGCTCTCTGCGACGCGGGAGCAGCGCAAGGCGATTCTCTCGCCCGAGGCACTGGCCTGGTTCGACCGCACCATCGCCGGCATGACAGCCGCCCATGCCAGAGGCGAAGCCTTGTGGCGCGACACCGAAGACCAGGAACCGGCCGTCCCCGGCGACCCGCCTTTGCCGCCACACGGCCCGGTCTATTTCATCACCGATGCGGGCTGCGGCTCGGCCTGTCTCGACGCCGCCGACCTGTGGCGCGCACTTGGCGCGATCCAGATCGGGCAGGAAACCAGCGCCGACACACTCTACATGGATGTACGGCAGGATGTGCTGCCGAGCGGCGTCGCACGCCTGTCAGTGCCGATGAAGGTCTATCGCGGCCGCAAGCGCGGCTCGAACGTACCGCTGGATCCGGTTCACCCCTTTCCCGGCGACCTGCGCGATACGGCCGCACTCGAGGCCTGGATCGCAACGCTGCCCGAGCGCCGGCGCTGAGGCATGGAGCGCCCGGATAGCGCCGATTCGAAGATAGGTCCCCAAAACGGCATCGCCACTTCCAAATCGCCTCCGCGTTCATTCGTGGCGGCCCCGGACCAGCGACGGAAGCGGCAGCCCGCGCCTTGAGGCCCGTGGCCTGACGGCGGACGGCGTGGTCGGCGCAAAAGCCGGATTGCGCTCGAGGTCGCTTTCGCCTGACTGCGCGGCCCGCTAAACGCGCGCCATGAATATCCTGCTGACCGGGTCGAGCGGCTGGCTCGGCCGTTTCCTCGCCCCGCAACTGCGCAATGCAGGCCATGTCGTCACCGGGCTCGATGTCGCACCCGGCACCCATACCGACGTGATCGGCAGCGTCGCCGACCGCGCACTTGTCGACCGCGTCTTTGCCGAGCGGGGGATCGACGCGGTGATCCATGGCGGCGCGCTGCACAAGCCGGATATCGTGCGCTATCCGCGCCAGACGTTCATCGACGTCAACACCAGCGGCACGCTCAACCTGCTCGAAGCGGCGGTGGCGGCGGGGGCGAGCCGGTTCGTCTTCACCTCGACCACCTCGCTGATGATCTCGGCAGCGATCCGCGAAGCGCGCGGCGACGCGGCCGTGTGGATCGACGAGGAGATGGCCCCGCTTGAACCACGCAACATCTACGGCGTGACCAAGCTTGCCGCGGAGCAACTGTGCCGGCTGATCCACCTCGAACACGGCCTGCCGGTCATGATCCTGCGCACCTCGCGCTTCTTTCCCGAGGATGACGACACCCACCAGCTGTTGTCCGGCGAGAACATGAAGGTGAACGAGCTGCTCCACCGCCGGCTGACGGTCGAGGACGCGGTGCGGGCGCATCTGGCCGCCCTCGAGCGGGCCCCCACGATTGGCTTCGGCACCTTCATCATCTCGGCGCCCACGCCGTTCGCGCGCGACGAGGTCGCGGCGCTGAAGGCCGATGCGCCGGGGGTGATTGCCCGGCACTTCCCTGATGCGGCTGCCCTTTATGAGCGCCTCGGCTGGCAGCTGCCGCGGACGATCGACCGGGTCTATGACGCCGGGCTGGCCGAGCGGGTACTGGGCTTTCGCTGCGAGACCGATTTCGCCGTCGCGCTCGATGCAGTGCGCGCCGGTGCGCCACTGCCGGTGGCCCATGACACCAACTATGTGTCGCCCAAGGAGGCTGGCGGGTTCGTCGCAATCTAGTCGCCCAGTCGCACGAGCTGAGCGCGTCGCCATCCCGGGCCGTATGCGCTCCCCCGATTTCAAACCAATCGGGGAATTTTCATGCGGGTCCTGAAACGGATCGCCGTCGGACTGACCGGGCTCGTCATACTGGCAGCGACCACCCTCTATGCCGGATCGGCCTGGACGATGAGCAGGGCGCCCGCCGTCGCGCTGACGCCGATCACGGTACCGCATGATGCCGCCTCGATCGAGGAAGGCGGGCGGCTGGCGCGGATCACCGGATGCCGCGGCTGCCACGGGCCCAATGGCGGCGGCCATGTGTTGGTCGACGATCCGATGCTCGGCAGGGTCGCCCCGCCCGCCCTCGCCCGCGTGGCAGCGCGCGATACCGATGCCGAACTCGACCGGACGATCCGGCACGGCATCACCAAGGCTGGCGATAGCCTGTTCGTCATGCCGACCAAGGCGCATCGCTTCCTCGCCGATGACGACCGGGCACGGATCATCGCCTGGATCCGCAGCCTGAAGGCGCGACCGGACGATGTCGTCGCGACCACGCGCTACGGCCCGGTGGCACGCGCGCTGATCCTTGCGGGGAAGCTGCCGCCGAGCGCCGACCCGGCGACGGTCTCGCCCGCCACGCGGCCCGCAGATGTCGGCCGCTACTTCGTCAACGTCTCCTGCGCCGCCTGCCACAAGCTTTACGAGCCGCAGCCGACCGAGGACGGCAAGCAGGTAGCCCCCCCGCTCGCGCCGATGGGGGCAGCCTATGACCCCACCGCCTTCCGCACGCTGCTGCGCACCGGAGTCGGCATGGATAGGCGCGACCTGGGATTGATGAAGAATGTCGCGCGCGGCGACCTGTACGCCCTCACCGATGCCGAGATCGCCGCGATCCAGGGCTATCTGACCGCTGAGGCGAGCAAGATGCCGCCGCAATAGGGACGACTCGCAGCCTTCGGCGCCAGCGCGTCTCTCCCCGTTATCGGGGCGATGACGGCAGGAGCACGGGCACTTTACAGGAAGGACTTGTAGGTGTGTCGACCAAGCAGCTTTGCAGCGCAGCCGTTCCTCGACGAGGTGCCCAGATGGCCCGGCGGACGGCTGAATTGCGGGGAAGCAGGCCGATGGCAGTGCCCGCCGACGCAGCCATTTGCTATTGTCGGCACCGCCCCGCTGCAAGTCGCGACTCGGTTGACACAGGCAGCGGTTGGGCAGATAGACCGCCGCAAATAAAAGGGCATAGCTTCAGCTTGGCCCGGGTCGCACCAATTCACCGTGTAAAAGCAGGGGTAGAATTATGGTGTGCGTTCAGAAACCCGCTGGTCTTTTGACCCCCGTTCCCGGGCAGATTTCCGCAAGATCGACGTTGAGGAGGACCCTGTGCTCGCAGGCGAGTCGCCTCGCGCTGCGGTCAACTATGGGCATTGCCGCTCTCGCAGGTGCAAGCCTGCTGACGCCGGGCAAGGCTTGGGCGAATTGCGTGGTCGGCGGCGTCACCGTGCAGTGCGACAATACCGTTACCACCAACACAACCTTCCCCGCCAACGCTCCCAATGATCGCAATTATCAGGGCCTGTTGCCCACGCCGGTCATCGTCACCGTCGATCCGGGAACCACGGTCAGCGGGAATGGCCTTGCGATTTCCAACGCCGGCACTGGCGGCGTCAGCATCACCAACAATGGCGCGATCAGCGTCGACGCCGGCAATACGCCAACCGCAGGCGGCACGGCCGCCCTGTCGATCACGGCAACGGGCGGCGCGATTACCTACACCGGTGGCAGCATCGCCAACAACGGTAACGGCAATGCGTTCGATGCGGTGCAGACCGGCGGCGTCGGCTCAGTCAATATCAACGTCACGGGGAACCTCTCCGCCGCGACGGGCGCGGGCGTCACTGTCCGCGACGTGGCGACCAGCACGGGCATTTCCGTCACGACCGGCGCGGTGACCGCGCTGACGGCGGGCAAGAACGCGATCGACGTGCAGAGCCAGTCGCTGACCGGCAACATCACCGAGGTCGCCAATGGCAATATCCAGGCCGGCAATGCCGGCATGGTGGCGGCGATCCTCAATGCCGCGGGTACCGGCAATATCGACGTGACCGCGAACGGCTCGATCGATGCGCGGTTCGGCGTCGACGCGGAGAACTTCGGCACCGGTTCGACCAGCGTGACCACGGTC
>CAISGR010000158.1 GCA_903884945.1 uncultured bacterium | reverse complement strand
TCGCGAGTTCGAGCTGGACGGTGGTGTCGTCATACGCTGCATGGCGGTCGGCTGGGTGCTGATGCATGGGCACATCCTGTCCTGCGAAAGGGTGATCGGGGGGACGGCTCGCAAGGCATCGTCTTCGAGAGTCGGGAATTTGCTGGAAGGTGGCTCGTCGCAATCAAAGGAGATCCAGCTGGCACCGGAATCATGGGCAGAGGCGAGTAAGCGCCAGAGGTCCGGCGACAGCGTGTCAGGACGTTCGAAAGGGGTATCAAGAAAGCCGAGGTGAACAGAGAAGCCATATTGATGCGGTTCGATCGACAGATCGGGATGATCGACGATTACGCGCCCGCGACGTCGCGGCGACCTCGCGATCAGCGCGTCGATTTCGGCACGTTCGTCAGCCGGAAGATGGGCAGTTGAGCAGATGCAGATGTGCAAGCGGCGCATGGCCATCTCCGCGAATCGGATTGAAACTGGCAAACCCGGTGACGTGCCTGGGTCCGGGCCGTCAGTTGGAGGCGGCTTCGGGAAGGAAGGATAGAGCCACGGCGCCAGCCCCTGCGATCAGGCTGATCGATCGGCCGGCGGGGATCAGCCAGACGATTTCGTCGGCGATCGCATCACGGATTCGTTCGAGCAGCGCCTCTTCTTCGCCAAGGAGGATCTCGTTGGCGATGTGCCGCGCGGCCTGTTCGAATGCGCGATGCTGCGTGTCCCAGCTATCGCTGTCGTGATCCTCGTCATAGCTGAAGCATGAAGCGTCGATCAGCCAGGCCAGCGTTCCGGGCGTGATCGCGGCGGTCCGGCTGACCAGGACCACCGCTTCGTCGAGGCTGCCATAGCCGCCGTTCCGACAGACCAATGCTTCGACCGGCAAGAGATGGTTCTGGCTCGCGTCGGACGCATCGGGGAGTTCGATCGTGACGTCGAGCGTGATCGAATCGACGCGTCCGGAGACAAATTCGGGGGGAAGAACGTCTTCGTCGGCGTAGCGCTGGATTCGGTCGCCCGTATCGATGGCGAACGCTATCTCAGCAACGCGCGGGAGCGCGTCATACCAGCTATAACCAGCGAAGGCGCCCCTGGCGCGAACGGGCCGTCGGCCGAGCGGCGAACCGTTGGAGAACGCCTGGGCGGCGCCCTGGTCAATATCCGGCTCGTAGTTGTCCAAGAGGACCATCGGTTCGTTGACGACAGGTTCGCCAGACGGCAGGCCGTGTCCATCTGCGGTCTGCGGTGCCCAGGCTTCGAGCCAGGCCGCGGCCTCCGGCATCTGGACGCCGAGGTCATTCGCGCGGCGCCACGATGCAAAGGATAACCTGTGGCTTTCGCGGGCAGCGAAGGCGCGGAAAATGGTGCGTTCAGCCACGATTTTGAGCGCCTCAAGGGCCTCATTCTGCACCATTTCCTTGCGGGCCGGGAGAACGAGCTGAAGTGCGGGCGAATCGACGATGTCGACCTTGACGCTCCAGGGCTCGTGATGATCGGCCTCGGAGACAATCGGGAAGTCGCACCCGACGGTGAGGCCGTGGAAATTGATTCGCGGGCAATCCAGCGGTCGATTACCGAGGCCGCTGAAGACGCCGATGCGACATCCCTCCCATTGTTCGACATGGATCGCTCCGCCAAGGAAGTCGGCGCGAGGCTGGACGTTGCCGTGCAAGAACACGGGAAGCGGATAATGCAGTGCGCAATGGGCGGCAGCGCCGTCGAGCGCAGTTTCCCAGCTCTCCGGGAAATCGATGAGGATTTCGGTTCCGGCGCCGATGTCGAACGGCTCGACGGCAAGCGGCGCGCCGGTCTCCCAGGCATCCGGGGTGATGACGACGCGCCAGCCCTGCGCGGCCGAACGGGAATAGGAACGTATCTCGACGCGGTGTCCCGCAAGGCTGAACACGCCCATGCCCGCCGGGTCCTCGCGGTCGGCGATCTCGGCATTCCAGCCTGAGTCGCCGAGCGTCACGAGTTTGACAGGATCGTCGATCCCCGAACCGTCGTCGCGAACGACAAGTGTCGGATGGCCGGCAAGATCATAGGAGCGGATATCGACATAGGTCGCGGCGGCGCGGCGTGAGTTCTGAAGTAGCTCCGTGAGAACGTCGGACAGGCTTCCGTTGAATAGTCTCGACACCTTGTGGACCAGGGATTGGCCGACGGCGGCTTGAATGATGGTTGGGAGGGACATGGGCGTGCTCCAGATGGACAACGGACCGATTCCGCCGCCTCGCCCGTCGTCTCCTCCCTCCTCCCAGGCGCGAGCGGTGGCCCGCCGAAACAGGATCGGCCCTGCTTGATGCCGAGCGCAGGGTAGTAGCGGCCGGCGCAAGTTTCGGTCGGCGATCGGACCAGTGAAAGATTCTGGCGCGGGACGTGCGATGCAGCTGTTCACGCGCAGGATGCCGCCTCGGGCAAGTGATCGAGAGAGCGCTCAACGATCGTCGCGTCTGCTTCGCAGTCGGCGCAGAAGGCATAGTCGAAGAGCTCGCCCAAAACCCATGTCTGGGACGTGACGTCCCAGGTCGCCCATGCATCACGCATGATATCTTCGCCACCGCATTGGCCACAGTGCATGCTTTTCTTGGTCATGATATCCTCCAGGTTGAAGTTATGCGGATGTGCAGCGCCCGTGCGCCCATGTTCTTCAGGCGAAGAGGCGGTCAGGTACGGTGGAAGGTGCGGAGAGGCGCAGGTCACGGCGGATGCGCGCGGCGAGGCGCTCGGGCCGGACAAGCGCGTGGACTGACGTCCAGTGATTACGCTCGCCAACATGATCGTGGCGTCCCACGACGCGGCGGTACATGACCTCCTGGCCAGGGCCCATGCAGCCGAGACTCAGACGAACCTGGACCTCGGCACCGTGCAGGACCACGTCGCCGCTGACGGCAACGCCGCCATGATGGGAGCGAACATCATAGCTGTCCGGCACAAGTCCGAGGGCGTCGGCAAGACGTTTGAGTGCCTTGCGCCCATCGGAGTGGAACAGCGTCTTCGCCGGAGGATCGTAGGCGACGCCCTTGTACGCCAAGGCGATAAGGGCAGGATGACGCCTCAGTTCGGCGATGGCGTCCATGCAGGCGCGGCGCAATTGCATGTCGGCGGGTCCGATCCCCTGGGCGACGGCGCCGAGATGGCGCGCGAGGAGCAGGACGGCGGGATCGCTGTCGCGCGGCCTGCCGGCGTTGCGGCAATCCTCGATCGCGGCGGTCAAGGCGTGGAGGCAAGCCGGGAGCGTCGACAGCGCCGAGGGATCGAGGGCCTGGCTGAAGCGGAAGGCGACATCATACGGCATTGGGAAGCTCCGACGGCAAAGCGCACCGTTGCGCGCTCCTCTCGTCCCCCCTCCCTCCTCGACGAGGCCGGGCAATGACGGGTCAGGCGGCTCGGATCCTTTTGTTCGCGAGGAGTTCTGCAAAGCGTCGCTGAACCGACCACGCATCGGGATAGCGATCATCAAGGCCGTGCCGTGCCAATATCGGCGCGCGCGCGGTCGCGATCATGCCTGCCTCTTGCAGCGTCGGCAGTCGCGGCGGCCAGCCTTTGACGAACCGAAGGTCGGCCGGCATCGCACGCTCGATCCGCCACCGTTCGATCGCGTCCCGTTTGGCGTGCGCGACATCCGCTGCGAGAGACAGAGGAAGCAAGTGTGGGGCGACATCCGCCAGCCAGCGTTGCGGCTGGAATGAGAAGGTCGAGTCGGCCTCCATCGAGACGAGATGGCGATAGAGATCGAGATTGTCGGTCGCCTGCGTCGCCGCCTGAAGATCGTGTGCGGACCCGAGCACGCAAAAGGCGCAGGACAATCGTGTCGAGCGATAGCGGCAATAAGCCTCGTGCAAAGCGAGATCGTGACGCGCGTGGTAGGCGAAGATGTCGTCCGATGACCAGTCGACCCCGGGGTGCCAGCTGAGCATTCGCGTGCCGGCGGCATTGCCTGCTTTGGCGAACCGTTTTTCGGCGTGCGACACGGGCGTGAAGCGGCGGCTCGGGCTCTCCTCCCGCCGCAAACCAATGACGGAGACGATCGTCTCGCCTTTGTACCGCCGAGCAAGGTCGGGGCCGATGACCTGTATTTTCAGTTCGCTGGTGCAAAATCTGAGCGACGCCGAGGACCATGGTCCGATGAGATTGTACGTCGAAAGCGCTTCGTACCGGTTCTTGCCCGACGTGAAGCGTTGTCCCCAGCGGTCGACCATATCGCCCGCGCGCCGGCGCAGGATGAGGAGCGGAAGACCCAGCTGCTGCGCAACCCCTTCGACGAAGGACGGCGTGGATCGCCATTCTGCCTTTCCCAGGTCGGCATGGACGGCGATACGCCGCGTGCGGGGATGGCCGTGGTGGTCGAGCCAGGCCATCGCGGCATGACTTGTCGCCGTGGAGTCCTTGCCCCCGGAGAGGTTGAAGACGAACCATGCATTGCGGCGGACGGCGTCGAAGATCGTTGCGTCGGTAGCGACGTCGAATTCGGCGCCATTCGTGTGGCAGGCGGCGGTCATGGCGATGCTCATTTCGCGGTCCGAGGTGCTTTGATCAGCCGACTGCGATCAGGATATCGACCGCCCGGCGGAGGACAGCGTCGTCCGCGCCATCGACGATCACCGCGTCGGGATTGGTTGCGATGACCGCGCGGGTGACGATGGCGAGCGGCCGCTTGCGTAGCGGATATTGAAACACCTGGCCGCGCTCGATCGTCACGAGGTTCGTGCGCAACAGGCGCTTCAGGCGGCGATATTCGAGTTCATGGGCGAGGAGATCGCCGACCTCGGCTTCGAGGTCCGGCTCGAGGGTAAGGCCGTGGACCAGACGCGCCGGACGATTGGCCTTCAGCCATGCGTTGACCTGGGCTTCGGTCCATTGGCCGACCTGATGGTAGAAATCGCATCCGCCATGGCCCTGGTTACGGGCGTGGAAGGCGAGCTTGCCATCGATCCAGATGTCGGCCGTGAAAGCGCTCGTCTCCTGCGAGAGCGCGGCGCTGTAGGTGATGTTGCGCAGTTCGATCTTCATGAGGGAAACTCCAGGCGCACCTGTTCTGAGGAGCGCCCCACACCTCCCGCTCCCCTTCCGGTCGATTGCGGTCTTTGGGATCGTCCGATTCCGGCACGCACGCACGGTCGACCAGATGCTATAATGAGTCCGCCGACTCAGCGTCGGCTGGATCAACTACAGCGCGCTGAACTCATCAGGCTGCGAGCGTCGCGATGGAGCGAGACTGCAATGCGTGAGCTGGACGATGAAGAGAAGTTGCTTTTGCACCAGCTGGATGGCGATATTTCAACCGGCGATCTGATCATCATGGTTCGGGATCTTGGAGAGATCCTGCGTGGGCGAGGCCATGTGATGCAGGCCAACGTCGCTGAACTCGCCGCTGACCGGCTCAGACTGCTCAGCGGCCGCAGGCAGGAGTGATCTCCGCGGCGAAGATTTGAATCTGCTTCTGGCGCGGATGGCGAGACCGCCGACGTTGCTACCAGCTGTGAACCGGTAGTCCGTCGGCGGTGCCGGCGTCGCAGTCGAAGAGGATGTGGTCGAAACCGCGGTCCCGGCCAAAGCAAATGGCTGCAAGCAGGTCGTTCGGAAGTTGGCCTTGTGTGTCCGGGTCGATCTGCCGGGTCGGCACGAACCAGCCATAGATGCTGCTGGCGATATTGAGCGGACGATCGGTCGCCTCTTTTGAACACCAATGGTCGAGCAAATCGGCGGTTGATGTCGAAAGATGCGCGGTGGCGAGAACGCAGTACCAGCCGGTTTCGAGAAGGTACCCGGCGACGGGAGGCGATGCGCCGAGTTCGATCCGATCGGTCGAGAGATGCTCGTTTTCATGGATATCGAAATAGACGCCGGCGACGGCTTCGTCGTCGAGCGTGGCGGGATCGCGAGGGTCACTGATTTCGGTCCAGCCCTCGCGGCAATAGGCTGCGACTGCGCCCATAAGCCCCGCTCGCGTCAGCGCGACATAGTGATTCAGGCCATGCCGATGTTCGACCGAGGCGATGTGAATCTCCAGCGACCACGGCATTGGCGATCCTGCGACGTGGGATTCGGCGCTGGCCAGTGCCCCCAGCAAGGCAGCGCGGTCGTGCTCGACAAGGCTGGCGGGGTCTTCGATGGCGCGACGCGCGCGCGCCAGCAACCGCGCGAGATCGCGTTTCGACGTGTCGGTCATGACAGTTCCTCATCGTATCGGGCGAGCAATCGCCGATTTCGGCCATGGGCGGTGCTCGGCTGAGGTCAGGCAGCCTCGGCAAAAAGCGGTGGAAGCGTCACGTCGCCTTCGAGCGCGCGCCGATCGAGGACAGGATATGCCAAATCGGGCACCTTGCGCGCCGCGAGCTTGGCGGCGCGGGTCAGTGGGAAGAGATAGGCGTGGCAGCCGGGATGGCGCTGTCGGCGAAGGAAGCCGGTCCGTTCAAGATCGGTGAGCCAAGCGGCGCGATCTTCGCCAAATCCTGGTGGTCGGGCGCCGGCGCGAACAAGATCGTCCATGGCGTAGCGTTGTCCGCATTCCGCGTTGCGGATCTTGGAGACCGCGCGCGAGGAGATTGGGCGGCCGTTCGGCAGGATGAGATCGGTGCGCGGGCTTGAGCGCCCGACGTATCGGCTTCCCATGACCGCATAGAGTCCACCCACATGTCCCGGCAGGAACACGTGCCCGCCCTCGTCAACCCTTCGAACGGGGTCGGCGTAGGAGATGACGGAAAGAATCTCCGGTTTCTCGCGGCGCAGGATGCGGAAAGCGCGGGATACGAGGAAAGATTCAGCGTTGCCGCCCTGACTTTGGTCGATCACGAGCCGGCCGAGATCACAGGCGGTGCGCGGATCGGTGAGCCCTGCCGTCTTGGGGACGCTGGCATTGTTCACCGGGTGCGAGAAGACGCAGACCCCGACAAGCTCCGATCGGCCACCCTTGCCATTGGCGAAAAGGCCAATCGAGAGGCGAGCGACCGGCATGGATGCGGCATAATGGTGCGCTTTGACGAAAGGTGCCGCGTGCAAGCGCGTGTCGATCACGTCGACGGAAAGGCGCGCGGGATCGATTTCGCTGGCGTTGGGGATCCAGCGGCAGCGGCGGTCGCGCCACCGCTGCGTGCGGGTGGTGAACATCGGGCGATCTCCTGGATGATCACCGTCTGCGCCCCCCTTCCCTCTCTTGAGCCATCATTGATCGGCGCGAGGGTTTGGAGGTGCGACCGAGGGCAGCGGGATTGGGACGACTTGACCGCTGGCCAGGTTGAGGAAGGCTCCGGCGTGGCCGATGGAACCGCGTCCGAGAAGATCGAACAGCAGCGCGAGAGCATGGCTCGCGAGGACCCGGTTGACGAACAGGGACTGGCGTTCGAGCGCCTCTGCAACCGAGCAGGACGGTGCATCGTCGTCGGCCACCCTCTCGTCGGCAAGTTCCGGAAAGGCCTCGAGCACGGTGGAAAGTCGTCCGGATCGTTCGTCGGCGCGCGACGGACAGCCGATTAGAAATTGCCCGTCGCTGGCGCGGTTTCCGAGATCCATCCAGTAAGCAGGCGCCGCCTTGCTATTCGCGATCGCCGTGCCAAGGGCTCGCCGTGCGGAGGCGGTATCGACGCAACTGATCAGGAGATCGATGCCTTCGAGCCCAATTGCACCAGGCGCGCGGCCATGAACCGCCCCCCAGTCAAGCCCGTGCGCGAGGTTGATCCGTTCGGCGAGTGTGCGCGCCTTCGAGTTGCCGATGTCGCACCGGTAGAATGGCTGGCGGCCAAGATTCGCCTCGGTGACGATATCGTCGTCGACCACAGTGACGTCGAGCGAACGCGAGGAGATCGCGCGCAGCGCCGTATCGAGTGAGGCGAGACCCATCAGCATTTGCCCGCCATTTCCGCCGCAACCGACCAGCAGGATGCGGATTGAGCGATTGTCAAAGGTGGCGGGCAGGTAGTGGCGCTGCCTGGTCTCAGTTTGCATGGGACTCTCCTGCAAATGGGCTGCGCGGCAGGGGCAGGAACATGCCGCCCGCGCAGAGGCGCGATGCCATCACTGGGCCGTCCGGCTGGTCGAGCCGGCCGAAAACCAGCGATATCTTGGTCGCATAGGCATCGTCGGCATCATCGGTCGCGCTGAAGAATGCGGACCCGCGACCATGGCTATGGATGTCGCAGACCATGTGCCAATCGGGCGGCAAGGCCGGCGTGCGGTAGACGAGGCGCGAGGGCGTGGCCTCGTCGATAGCGGGCAGGCTCACCGCGAACGCTCCGCTCGCCTCGTTCCAGAGGACGAACGCTGCCGCCTCGTTGGGCAGCGCCGCGCGAAAGTGGTTGAGGATCTCGTCGAGATGCCCGTGCGGGATGAGGCCGCAGCGCAGGTCGGCCCTGGGCGCGCCGACGCTGCCATAGGGAAGATAGCCGGCGATCGACTGCGTTATGGGCACATCGAGTGCGAGCCAGGGGCGGCGCAGGATGAGCATGACGCCGTCGGCCCCGACGGCAAGACCGTGGCCGGAGCGCGCGCTGCGAAGCGCATCGAGGGCGGGCGATCCTCCGTGCGGCGGGACCGGATGGCAGGGTACGGCGGCGAGCACCGCGGCTGCGGTCGGATCATCGGCGAGCATCGTCATACCCGTGCGCTCATGGAAATGAGGCTTGCCACGGTTATCTTGGCCGCGACCGCCGTTTTCGCCTGTGGTCGATTCTGCTGTCCACCACGCAAACCGAAGGGCTTGAGACGGCTGACCGGAAAGCGGGTCGCCCGGCGCGCTGCTAGGTCATCCCATAGACGGACGAGGCCGCCCTTTCCGCTGACCGTCAGCTCCTGCCCCGGATTGGGGTGCGTCGACCAGGAGTCGAACACCGCGCTCTCATAGGCCGGGATGGACGCGGTGCTGAGCGTTTTCGGCCTCGGGATGTTGCCCCAGCAGAGGCGCCCGTTGACGAAGACATTGAGGACCGGGGAGTGCAGGACCGGCGTCGCGGCGTTCGGACGCTCGCTTGCCGCCAGGGCGTAGACGCCGAGGCCGGAGCGCGTGGCGATGAACAGGTGCGCCGGATACGGAACCGGCAGGGTCGTTCGACCGGAGAGCGCCCTGAGGCCGGCGGGAGGAGCCGACAGGGCGAAATAAGCGTGGCGCACTTGTGCCGGGCTCCACCAAGCCAGCATGTCGGGATGAGCGACCAGGATATTGTCCGGCAGGATTTCGGGCACGACGGTACGGCCGAGCGCCTCGGTCCATTGGCGCAGGTGCGCGCGTGACAGCGGCACGCCCGCGGCGATCGTCGGCCGGCCGTCGCCATCGTGCTCGACCGCGTGAATGCTGGCGAACGCCGGACCGCTCTCGGACGAAGCGCCGTAGGGCTTGAGATTGCGTGGCGCCTGGTTCCTGTAGAGCAGGATGGCATTGGTCAGGACCAGGCCGCCACCGCTGGCCTCGAACTGGGTGCTATGGTCGGGCATGAGAGCCTCGAGGTTTGGGTGGGTCGAACTGGACGAGATCCTGGGCTGCGAGAAGGAATTGCGCGCCGAGACGCAGCGAGACGAACCAGTCGTCGATACGGCTCGCGTCGGGCAGCGGGCAGATGCCGGCGAGGTCCATGAAGCCCATTTCCATGCCCTGGCGCCCGACGTCGTCGAGCTCGCGCGTGAAATGCTCGAAGGGGACCAGCGTCAACGGCGGGAGCGAGGCGCATTCCTCGATGCCGGGAAGATATTCGCAGGCGAGCTGGGAATCGAAGTGCCAGGCGTTGCGTTCGGGCGTCAGGGATCCGAGGGCCTTGTGCGCTTCGCGGAGGCCGGCGAGCTTCCGGCGTAGAGCCGCTGGCAGCCGCGCAGAGGGCGCCACATTCGCCGCGATCATCCAGTCGGGCCGCCGCTCGTTCATCTCGGACGGCAGCGTCATCCCGTCGAGATCGTCCTCGTCCGCGCCGTGATATGCGATCAGGCACTGCCGGGCGGCTTCGTCGTCGGTTGCGCCTTCCCAATAATACATCGCGATCTCGTCGAAGAGATCCTGGTAGCCGAAGACGGGAAGCGCCCGGCCGAGGGTGTGCTCGAGCGCCCTATAGGCAGCAGCGCGCCAGCCGATGGGGGCATCGCTGGTCTCGATCCAGCCAAGGTCGAGCTGCCCCATGCTCTCGCAGACGATGGCGATCGCGGAGGGTCCATCCTCCTCGCTGTGAAGAACGGCGACGCGTAGATCGACAAGTTCGACGGGAGCCAGAATTTCGAGCACCGCGGCGTCGAAGGTGCGCTCGATGTGCCGGCGGGCCGCTACACGCGTATAGGACTGCGCCGAGTTCTCCCCCGACACGACCCATCGACCGATCAGCTTGTGATGCGGCGCGAGCGGGGCATCGAAGATGGTTGGGATGTCGGTTGAGAGCGCGACGGTGCGTCCTGCAAGCTCAGCCCAAGGGCGGAAGGGGAAGACCTGCAGGGGGCTGGAGCGGCTCGCGGGCGTCGCCCTTGCCGTCGTGCGGGTCGAGGACGATCCGCGCGTGAAGGGCTTGGGCCTGCGGGGTGCAGGCAGGATAGGTGAAGCTGGTCGTGTCGCCATCGTCGGTCTCGATCCATTCGAGGAGCGTCTTGCGGATGGTGGGCGCGATGGCCTCGCCAGGACTTCGGGACATGATCAGCCCTTGGTCCCGACGGCGCGCCGGTACTCGATGACGTGGGCTGTGCCCGACACGCCGGCATCGATCGTCTCGGCGTTGAGGATCGCCGGATAGAGCGTGGCATGGTAGGCGCGGAGCGCAGTCGGGTCGTTTGCGAGATGCGGCGGGACCGGAAGGTCGATGCCGTCATAGCGATACGCGCGGGTGAGGTGGTTGATCTGCATAGGAGCCTCGGACTGATGATCGTGAAGAAGGTCGCGGCGGTGCATCACCAGAGGCTGGCGGGCTCCTCGGCCGTTGCGTCGGCGGGCGGACTGGTGGGAGCGTCAACCTTCGCGCCGGCGGTGGCGGGCGTCGGCGTTGGCGCCTTGGCCTTCGCGGCCTCGGCAGCCGCGGTGCGCGCGGCGTCGGCCGCTTGCCGCTGCTCGGCGAGCTGATCGGCGAGTGCCTTGCGGGCCGCGATGAGCTGGCCGAGTGCGCCGTCCTGGCCCTTGGCGAGTTCGGCGTCGATGTCCGCGGCGCTCGCCGTGAGTGAGATCGGGCGGGTCTCGCCGGATTCGAGCTTGTCGGCCGCGCCTTCATGCCTGCGGGGAATGACGGTGAGGGTGACGGTGTCGTCGGGGCCGGCGACGAGATCGAAGCCGAGCGAGTAGCGCGCGAGCAGCGGGAGCAGGGTCGTGATCAGCATGGACGCGTTTCCTTGTATGGAGCGTGCGGGAAATCAGGCGGCGAGTTCAGTGATCGGCGCTTGGGCGAGCGGTGCGGCGTTGACCGGGGGTGGCCCGTATTGGCCGTCGAGGGTCATCGCGCTGGGCAGGCGGCCGGCCCATTCAAAGCCAGTTCGATTGAGCATGCCGGCGACAACATCCGCCTTCTTGGAGCCCAGGAGCTTGGCGAACGCTTTCTCGCCCATGTGCGAGACTAGGCCGGTTTCCTGGGCGATGAACCTGAGTTCGTCTTTGGTGTACCGCTCCAGGAATGCCTTATCGACCTGCCAGACGTCGCGCAGATCGACGTCGAAAGCGCGGGCGAGATCGGCGACGTGCCCGAAGTTCAGCACATCCTTGGCATAGGCTGCGCCGATCGCGGAAAGCACGGTCGCGGCTTGGCCTTCAGGCAGCGTGCGGATCTCGGCAATCTTGGCGCTGTACGTAAGTTCCGGGAAGGACGCGCCGACGAGCAGGCCCGCGCGTCCCTTCAGGGTTTCGCCCTTGATCTGCGAGAGCGTCCCGGACATCGCTGCGACGAGGACGGCAATATGCGCCTGTGCGGCATTGGCCGCGAGCGCCCGGGCGAGCGCGGTTCGCCACGTCGCTTCGCGAAGATCGCTGGTACGGCTTGCGATGGACTTGACGGTGACGGTCGGCTTGTGCGCGGTCGAGACGCCGCTCACGGAAGGGGGCGGCGTCGGGGTCGCTTGTGCGGACACGTGCGCCCCGGTCGTGCCGGGAGACGGGGCTCGCGGGTTCTTGGAATCGGCCCCGCTCTCGTCGATGGCATCGTCCTGCTCGTCATCCTCCGCGTCTTCGTCAGCGTCTTCGTCAGCTCGTGGAGCTGCGGCCCTTGCCGCTTTTTCGGCCCGCTCCTGCTCCTCGAAGCGGATCGCTTCGGCGGTTTGCGTCTTCAAATCGAAGCATCCGGGATTGGTGCAATGCCCGTCATCGACATGAGTCTCGAACAGAGTCCGCTGGGCGGCCGAGTTGAACGGGCAGGTCGTGCACTCGGTCTTGTCGAAACAGGCGGCGCCGAGGTTCTGCGTGACGCGCATGAGGAGGTCACGCGTTTTGTTCACATCGAGGCCCGAGCCGAGGATCGTCTCGAGGGCCTTGTCCTGCTTGTCGGCGGGGATGGCGGCGAGCAGCTCGGCATGGCCGACCTTGATCCGGCGTTCGTCGAGCGCGAGCTTCACGGCGTCGGAAAGTTCGGCGAGCGCCAGACGACGATCAAGCTTGGCCCGGGACCATCCGAGACGCCGTGCCGCCTCGGCGCGATCGTTCTGGCAGGCCGCGAGGTAGCGGACGGCGGCATCGGCCTGCTCGGTTTCCGAAGGATCATCGCGGTCGTCATTTTCAGCGATCGCGGCGTCGAGGGCCTCCTGATCGGTCATCTCGCGAATGATGACGGGCACTTCAGCATCGGGGCCGTAGGCTTCGAGGCCGGCCCTGTAGCGGCGTTCGCCGGCGACGATGGCGTAGACCTCGCCCTTCGGACGCAGCAGGATAGGCTGCAACATTCCGCGGAGGCCGATCGAGGCTACAAGCTCGTCATGCTTTTTCCGATCGAAATAACGGCGGGGGTTATCCCCCTTCGTGATGAGGGAGAGCGGCAGCGTGGAGCGGGTTGAATCTGGTGTGTTCAAGGCTGATCTCCTCAGGGAATGTGGCAGGGCCGTGGCTCGGGTCGTGCGTCCTCATTTTGACGCGCCCGATCCCGCTCCCTCCCCCTCATCTTCATGGCGGTTTGTCGCCGACGCCCGCAGCGGTCAGACCGGTGTCGGTGCGCCGCCGGATGCGGGCGGCGGCCCGGGGTCATCTGAATCGGGCGACGTGATCTCGATCGTGCGGCTGAGATCGGGAACCCGTTCGTCATGGTAGACGCTATGGTCGGCCAGGCCTTCGGCGGCAGCCTGGGGATCCTGGCCTTCGGGAAGGTCGATGATGAAGGTCTCGACGGCGAAGCATTCGCCGTCGGAGAAGAATTGGACGCATATGCGGAACGCGCGCGTCGACGTCGCCGAAATCTCGGTCATGGCTGGGCCTCCAGATAGCAAAGGAAGAAAAGGTGCCGGGCACGCCGGCACCGCACGTTTCAATTGGCGCGTTCGAGCAGTTTCCGCGCCTTGCCCTCGAACTCTAGGCGATCGTTCTGATGCGTCTTTCCGCGCGCGACGGCGGTGATCCCCTGGACGAAGTCGTAGAGCGAGGCTGCCGGATGGCCTTCCTCGTCCAACACCGTCGCGATGATCTTCGCGGTGTCCGACTTGGAAAAGCCACGCTTGCGGAGGAACGCCTCGCGATCGTCATCCTTGCGGGCGACGATACGTTCCCGTGCCGCGCGGACGCCCTGCACGAAGGTCAACGGGGAGGAGTCCGCGAAAGTCTCGAGCGCCGGTGCTGCCTCATGGGCAAATCGATTGGCCGCGAATTTGGAATGGCGGATGGAGATTTCCTCGAAATTCTCGACGCCCCACAAGTTGCGGTTCATGCACACCGCGCGTAGGTAAAAGGTAGCCATTCCCAACGTCTTGGAGCCAACTTCTGAGTTCCAGCAATAAAAACCGCGAAAGTAGAGATCGGGATCGCCATTGGGGAGTTTGCCGGCCTCGATCGGATGCGTGTCGTCAACGAGGAAGAGGAAGACGTCGCGATCGGACGCATAGAGCGTCGTCGTCTCCAGGCTGACATCGACATAGGGATTGTAGCGCATGCTCGACCAGTCGAGAACGCCCGGCACTTTCCAGCGCGTGTCGGATACGCCGTCCCCGGCGATTTTCATGACGGCGCCAACAAGCTCATGATCCCAGATGCGGCCATAATCGGGGCCGGTCACGGCGCGTAGTTCGGTGCGCCCATCTTCGGTCTGAAGCATTTTCACCTGTTCACCGCGGTGGGAGAGCAGGCCATGCTGGAGATTGATGCCGGCGAGCGCCGCCGGGAGCGTCCGCAGATAGGATGCCGGCGCGCCGACGAGGCTCGAGAGCTGGCCGAAGGACCAGTTGGTGGGTGCCACCGGCCGGTCATCGCCGGGGACGATGAGCGAAAGCCGTTCGGGATCTTCGCTGCGCGCTTCGACGCGAACGGACTTGCTCTCGACCACACGCGTCGTGGCGCGTTCCGCGCGGGAACGGACGCTGTCGTACAGCTCGGTCAGCGACAGGAACTTCTCGTCGTCAGGCCGCGAGAACCATTCGGAAGACACGCGCCCGACATTGCGACCGCGAGAAATGTCGACATGGTAGGCGCCGCCGACGGGACGGCCGGCGGCAAGAGCGAGACTGGCCATTTGGGGTTCTCCTGATGGGGACGATGGAGCAGCGGCGACAGGGGTTTCACCCGACCCGCGCCACCACCCCGTTCCCTCCCTCCCCTTCGATCAGGCCTCGTCGGGCAGATTCGCTGCCCATTCGAGTATCCACGCTTCGGTGATTTGCTCGAAGCCGATTTCGCCTTGCTCAATGAGGTCGCGAATTTGCTGGCGTGCGCTGGTAAGGGCCTGTTCCCAGGGACTGGAATTTCGTGGTTGGCCGATTGGCAGATCGAGCGTCTGTTGAACTGCCCGAACGGGTTCGCGCAGGCGATCGAGCTGGCGGCCTGTCCAACGCGCCATATGATCGGCGACGAAGCGGTTGGTTTTCGATTGTCCGGACATGAGTGCGGATTGACGGGCCGCGACCCCATAGGCCTAGCTGTCGATGCTGGCGACGCGATCGCCGAAGGCAGCGAGCGATGGAAGCGCATTTCCCTTCACGCCGAAGAGATGAAGTTGCAATGTCTTTGGGAGGCGGCGATCCAGGAGTTCGATGACGGCGATCATCCCTTCGGGGCCGTGAAGATGGCGGCGGCACATCGAGCCGACGCCGAGAGGTTGGCCGAGTTGGATGAGGTCGGCGATCGCCTCGAAGGATCGGATATAGTCCTCTGGGAGACGACCCTGTACGACCGGCATGAAGCGGTGCGCGATGCCGGCGTCGCATGCGCGTATGTGACAGGCGCGATTGAGCTGGATCGTACGGGCGATCCGGTCGAGGACCTCGTCTCGATCATGCGCGACTGCTTGTTCGACGCACAGATCGAGGCTGGCGAAGCGCCGGAATGGATGGCTTGAGGCAAGCGCAATGTAATCGTCGATGGTCCAGGGGATGCCGCGTTCGCGAACCGCCAGCACGAAGCCGGCGCTGTCGAGATCGATCGATGCCAGGCCGTGTGCGTTGGCGAGTGATCCCAACCGCCATCCGCGCCACTCGCGGGTGCCGTTGCGCCGGTCCCAGCGCGAAAAGCTGTTCGCCGAGACCAGGACGGGCACCTGCATGGCTCGGGCGCGATCGAGCAGCGGACCTTCCGAGAGTCCGGGAAGTCCGACGATCACCTCGATGGCCATGAGGGTCAGACGTCGCGCGACATCGGGCGGCCGTCGTCGTCATAGCGATCGGGGTCAGCGCCCGGTATGTCCCAGCCGAACATTGAGCCGGCTAGCATGGCCGCGAGCTGGGCCGGCTTCGCCTCGAAGGTCGTGTTGATCAGATCGACGGTCATGCCATCCGGTAGCGGCGAATAGCCGGTTTCGCCGCGTTTGATGACGATCGGTTCGCCCGTCTCGGGAAGATGGGTCGCGCACATCTCGGGCAAGCGGTCGAGTACGACCAACCTGCGCGCGGCCGCGTCGAGCGTCGCCTTTTTGAGATCGCATAGCCAGGATGGCCCGAGATGGTTGCGGACCATCCTGAGCGAGCTGCCAAAGGGTTCGTAATCGTCACCGCCGTTCATCCATTTGATCGACAGCGTTTCCTTCCAGCGACGTCCGTGGCGCGCACGGAAATCGACAAGGGCGCGCCACATGGCGTCGTCCGGTTCGATCATGACGATGTTCCGATATAGGCGACATTGCCGAGACGGTCTGTCGCCTTGAAACGAATCGGCTCGGACATCATGGGCTCCCATGGCTGAATTCACCCCCATCGCCCTCCCCTTTGCTCCTCGGGCAATCGTGCGGCGGCCGGGATCGCGGGCCGTCAGAAAGGCGAATGTTGAAGGGTCTGCCGGCCGGACGGGACGGGATCGCTGCGTGAACGCTCGGTCGCGGCACAGCCGAGCGGTCACTGCTCCGCTGGCAGCCACTCGTAGAGAAGATGCCGATCGGGCTCGTGCTCATTCCCATTGGCGAACCGCACGAGCCGGCCATCACAAGCGAAGCCCGCGGCGCGCGGGAAGTCGAGATAGACATCGCCTTCGAAAATGAGATCGCCGGAGCGGACGGCTTTTACGGACCTGGTCGTCCCAAGGGCGCGGTGTCCGTCGGGTGCGGCGATGAGTTGCAGGCGGTCGCCGGGCTTGATCCGCCGTTTGAAGGCCGCGAGCGAAACCAGCGGCTCGACCTTATTGGCGTTGCCGCGTCTTGCGGCGAGTGCCGACCAATAGGTTTTGCCGATCTGCACTTCTGAATGGAACGCGCATTGCTGATAATCCTGGTAGAAATTGGACCGATTGAAGCCGAAACGCTCGATCTGGTCTCGCACCATAAGAGTGAAGGCGCGGTGCTCGGATTCGTCAGTAAGGTCCGCGGGCGAATCGAGAAGCTCGACCGTCACCTTCCGACCGCCGGCATAGCGGTCGCCGCGGCTGGTGAATCGGGCATCCCCGATAAGACTATGGAGGTGGTTTTCGATCCTGGCACAGAGCGCGGGAAGCGCTTCGCCGGGGCGATAGAGATCGCCATCATAGTGGAAATTGCCCCGATCATCATGATCGGTCTGGCTGTAAAGGCGCGGCGGCGCGCTCGCCGGCTGGGCCTGCGTCATGAGCTTGTCCTTTCGAAGAGGTCAGGCGAGGAGCGCCGGATCGAGTCCATCGGTTTCGGAGCCGTCCGTACTCCAGAGGATGCGATCAATCAGCGCGATGCCGGCGGTGATGACATCCGTTTCCGGCAGGATCATGGGGGACGTGTCGCCGTCACGCCGGACAAGGCAGTGGTGGATACCAGTACTGACGTATCGCCCGATTGCTTCGGCCTCGGCGTCTCGTAGCGATCTGCCGGGACCGGCGTGGATGAATGCCATGTCAGGCAGCCGTGGCGACCGGTTCCGGGTCGCCCACGATTTCGACATACGCGCGGCTATAGCCATGACGGCCGAGCCAGGCGGTGGCGGCTGCCTCGCCGGCTGCGACATGGAGGAGCTCGCGGTGACCCTCCCATTCCTGAAGCACAAGCGCGGCGCCGGGTGGAGGTATTCGAACGATCTCGAATGTGCGGGCGTCACTGACCGAGAAGATCTTGTTGACCGAGAGGACGATGGTCTCGCCGCTCCCATAGTCACCCTCGTGCAGCGTGAAGGTCGCTGGGTGGGGATATTGACCGGTGCCAGCGGGCGATCGCTGGGTAAGTTGCCCTTTGCCGTTGCGCGTTTCCCACGCCTGAACCTTGCGCTTGAAGCGGTCCGGCGGCCGCGGTGTCCCGTCGGAATAGCGAATGATGGCGCCCAGCGGCGCTACGTCGAAGATCGATTGGGCGGTGGCGGTCATGGATAGGTCTCCAGGTGTTGAAACCCGGCGTCGGCCGGGCTTGGTTGGGGTCAGGAGAATGATTGCGTCGATCGTTGGGGATCAGCGGAAGCCTGGTCGGCCCGAGCGGCACGTCTCAATTTGGCCGAGGCGTGACCTGGTTTTGCGCATCGTCGGCGCGCGATGCGACCCACGCCCAATAGCCGAGCCGGATATTGTCATTGGCGACCTCGGCCTTCCAGCCATCGACGGGATGATCGGGATGTTCGCCCCAGGGTCCATACAGCTGCAGGAGGCGATCCATCAGATGATCCCTCTGCTGAGTGCGCGGCTGAGCGCCTCGCCGGTGCTTTCGATTTCGATGCGGTCCGCGAAGATGGCACACCATCCGCCGCCAAATTCACCGGCTCTCGGCCTGGAGCAGCTCACTGCCCATTCGAAGCCGATCGGTGCCTTCGTGAGGGTTTCGCGGCAGCACCGATAGATGAGCTGGGCTAACGGGTCCGGCTGGAAGTCGGTGTCGCTGAAGAAGTATATCGTGCAGACAGCAGGTGCTTCGAGACTGTTACCACCCTCGAAGTCGACACCGAAGCTGGGAAAGTTCGGGTCACTGAAAATCGCACGAAAGCCGCTCCAGCAATGGGCCGGATCGGTCGGGGGAAAGATGGCGAGGAATTCGGGCGTGGGATCTGGCGGTTCGCAATCGTCCATGAGATCGGCCGCGGCTTGAAATGCTTCCTCAATCAAAGCCATTTCGGCGTTGCTGCAGGTGAAGGCAAAGCTGCCCTGGATCCAGGTGTCAGCCATGATTGCCTCCGTCAGGCTGGCGGGCCTCGACGATGACGAGCGGCGGCACAGCAAGGTCAGCGGCCGCAAAATGCGTCTCGATGGAAGCGATCGAGCCGAGGCGGCGCACATCGTCGCGCGAGATCATGACCTCGTCGTCATCTGTGACGGCGAACGTCATCTCCTCTATGCCATTGAAGACGAGTCGTTCCGGTCCAAAGCTTCCGGCGCATCCGCCTGCCCAGCGAGCGAATATCAGCTGATTGTCGCGACAGAATTGTTCGATCGCCTCGAAGCTTCCCCAGGCCACTTCGTTGGCCATCAGGGAAAGGGGTTGATCGACCGGCAGTTCGGCGACGGTAAATTCAGAGCCTTGCCAGTCGGTCGAAGCGCCGTCGCTGATGATCGCCGCTTCGAAGTCGGCGATCAAGGACCGCGGAAGCTGTCCGCCAAGCTTGATCGCTACGGAAACGCGGTCTGCCATGTACTTCTCCAGGGAAAGACGGTGGTGCGCGGATATCTCCGGGACGCACCATCCTCCCCACCCTTCCCTTTGACTTCACGATCGGGCCACGGCAGGATTTGTGTTTACCTCTTTGAAAATTGGCGCGGTTAATGCGCTGTGCTGCTCATCTGTTCGCACAATGAAGGAGTATCCCATGGCCGAGGCCGAGACGCCCGATCTCACGACGCTGACAGTCCAGCTTTTGAGCGCTTATGTTTCGAACAATTTGGTGCCGAGCGCGGAGTTGGCCGGCCTTATTCAGTCGACGCGCACGGCGCTGTCGGGCAACGTCGCGGCCGTGGAACCTGCAGTGCCCGAATTTGCGCCGGCGACGACGGCTCGCAAGAGCCTCGCGTCTCGTGATCACATTCTCAGGATGATCGACGGCAAACCGTACAAGACCTTGAAACGCCATCTGTCGACGAACGGACTGACGCCTGCGGAGTATCGGGACCGGTACAAGTTGCCGAAGGATTATCCCATGGTCGCGCCAGGCTATTCAGAGCAGCGACGGGAGGTCGCGAAGCGATTGGGCCTTGGGCGCAAGCCAGCGGCGCCGGCAGTGGTAGTGAGCGAAAGCGAGGAAGCGCCGGCACCGGTGGAGACGGCGCAGAAGGCTCCGACCGTGAGGAAAGCGCGTGTCGCCAAAGCAAAGTCGGCCGTGCCAGCCAAGGATGTGGGACTGAAGGCGGGCCGCAAACCGAAAAAGTCGGCCGCGGCTGTACCAGCGGCTTCCGCTGCCGAGACCAATGAGGCCATCGTGAAACCGACGCGGGGTCGCAAGGCAAAGACAGAGCCCGTCGCGCAGGATGCGGCAGCTAAGCCTGCAGCGAAGCCGCGTCGCGGTCGGAAAGCGGCGGTGGAAGCGGTGTCGGAAGCAAGCTGACCATGGTGGGCGGGATCCTGTTCCCGCCCATCGACCAGGCTTCAGCCTGATGGGGCGGGGTCAGCGGAACAGGTATCGGGGGAGTTGCGCGTCTCGTTGGTTGCTTGCGATGATGATGCCCCACCTTTAGCTGTCGGGATATGCAAGCCCTGCGGAAGACACTGTCGATTCGGCCTCGTAGCGACGACGGTTCCGCAGAATTCGATGCCCTGGCGCTCCTTTCGCAGGCGATCCGCAATCAGTTATGCATTCGTGCCACCTATAATCGCGGCATGGTCATTCTAGCGCCGCACATTCTCTACACACGTCACGATGCGCCCTTCGTGGATGCCATCGTGATCGAACGGAACGGTGGAGCGCCTGAGGAGGCGAAACTGGCAAGTTTCAGGGTAGCTGGGCTCAAATCAATCGCGATGACGATTGAAGGCTTTGTGCCGTTTGCCGGTCTTGATCTAAGCGACGCGCGCTATGCTGAGGGCATCATGGCGCAACTGGAACCCTAGCGGTCTGGTGACGGCGTCGGACGTTTAGTAGGTAAGACCATATAGCCGAGACTGAGCGGACCAGGATGCGACGCGCGGAGTGACGGGACCGAGCCGGCTGGTTCAGAGATAGCCGATATCGGGAGTCTTCGCCTCATCGTCATCAATCCGTGCACACGGGTGGCATCGTGTTTGATGTTTTGCCGGTTGCGCGAATCGATCGATGACGGTGTCTCTTTGAGGTCGACCAGCGGCGTGGAAGACGACATGGTACAGGAGCGTGCGGAATCCGGGGATGTGATTGCGCAACGCCGTTGGGGGATATTTGAATTTTCTCGGATGGGTCGATCACGACAGCGAACATGAACAGTCGGTCCTGCGTGCGCTCGGCGCCGCCAAGGGGCATGACGCGCGTGACGAATTGGGGCTGGGCACAATTCGCGACAGCTTCGCCGACCTGTTCTTTCCGGGGCTCAGCACCATCCAGGAACGGGTCCGCTATTTTCTGTTCGTTCAATGGTGCTGTGAGGTCGCGGCCCGGCAGGGTGATCCTCAGCGGATTATCGACGAGTTGCGCAGGACGGAAGTCCTTCTCATCCAGCGTCTTTCCGTGCTGGGGGCGGGCGAAGGTGTCATCGGTATTCAGAGCCAGGAAGATCTGGAACGGATGCCGAGCGAGATCTATTGGAACGGCCTTGCGGTGCTGGGCATGCGCCGTGCAGGCGGTAGCCGTCTGCGCTGGGCCCGGCAGATTGCCAGTTCTCGGGAGCGCGTAAAACAGGCGGCACCGAGCGAGGATGGCGGCGGCAGCGCGTTCGATATCGGTTTCGACATGGTGCGCCCGCCACCTCCGGCGGGGTTTCCGTCGATCGAGGGTTTGAATTTCGGCCTGGATACCGACGAGGCGGCGTTCCTGCGCAACCGACTTCGCAATGCCTGTGTCGACCCAGTCGGGCGGGGTCATGAATATAATTTGTTCGGTCCCTTCAGCGCTTATCGGCGGAAGACATCGGCGAGCGATGCCTGGGACCATCCGCGGGTCTCGCGGCTCCGACCGGCGGCGCGCGATCTGCTGATGCTGGGTGCGGCGTTCTCGCGGCTGATGCACGGTGCGGTCATCCTCTACAATATTCGAGTGGCCGAGTTGATGTTGCCCGAGGGCGGCAGGCTCGATGTACGCGACGCGCATGTCGCATCGTTCACCACATGGCGCGACCGTCTGTCGCCTGCCGATGTCGATCTCGTGATCAGACGGATCGGCGAGCTGCCGGCGCTCGGTGCGATCACGCGGCACAGCGTGGACCCGCATGCCATCCTATTCGTCCGGCGTTGGGCGGAGAGGTGCCTGGGACCGGATACATTGCTCTCCGATTCCGGGGCGGCGGCGCTCGTGAGCGACAGAGAGGTGTTCCTCAAAGGCGCGTCGGGCACCTCCCGGATCGCATCGCGCAAAGCCCGCGCCCGGTGGCGTGGTGAGTCGGGCAGCACGCTCGATTATCGCTGGCATGTGGCGCGGCGTTGCCTCAACGATCTGGCGGCCGCACCTTGATGCTTGAGCCACAGAAGCGTCTGTCCATCTATGACATCGTGCGGCCACCCGCTGGGTTCGCGATCGATGCGCTTGTGGTCTGCGCCTATTCGGCGTCGCTCGATACCGTGCTTTCCTTGCCGGCAGCGATGCTCGCTGATCTGCCCGGTATGGCGAAACGGAAAGCCGGGATTTTTACGGCGGTCGAGTTGGCGGCGCTCAAGCGCGTATGCGATCGGACGCTGATCTTCTGCCAGCGCGGTGCGATTCATCCCGCTGAATATCTGCCTCCGGCGATTATCGAGGCGGAGCGCATGGTCCACGAGGTGAAGGCACCGATGGGCGGTGCCTTCCATCCGAAACTTTGGGTGATCCGGTTCGTCGATCCAGCGACGGGCCGTTCCATGTTGCGGATCGCCATTCTCAGCCGCAACCTGACCGGTGATCGTTCATGGGATCTAGGTATCGTCATGGACAGCCGCGGCGCTCCCGGATCCGGCAAGGGGAATGATATCGGCGCGCTCTTGCGGGCTATGCCGTCCTGGTGCGCACGGCCGCCCGATCAGGGGCAGCTTCGGCTGATCGCGGAGATGGCTCGGGACGTTGAAAGGGCGCGGTGGCGTTTGCCGGACGGTCTTGGCGCGGTGACCTTCCATGCTTTGGGAACCGGGCCTGGCCGGACATGGGTCCAGCCGAAGAGTGATCGGCTCGTCGTGATCTCGCCGTTCCTGACAGGTCTGGCGCTTCGCCAACTGGCGGGGTCGAGCAAGCAGCCGGTCATCGTCATTTCGCGGAGCGATGCGCTCGATCGGTGCTGGGCTGCCGCACGCGACGGGTTCGCGCGGCAGGCCGTTCTGGCGGTCCCCGACGATCCCCTGCTCGCAGGCAAGGTTGGAGAACTGCACGGCAAAGCCTTGATCTGGGAGTCAGGCCGGCAGGCGCGGATGGCGATCGGTTCGATGAATGCGACCGGCGCGGCGATGGACGGGCGCAATGTCGAGGTCATGGCGACATTCGACTGTGGGAAGGCGCTGGGCGAGTCCGGCGTCGATGCCCTGCTCGACCGCCATAGCCTCGGCGCGGTGATCGAGGATTTCGAACCGGCTCAACCGGTCGACGAGAAGCCCGCGCCTTTCGACGATCGCCCCGCGCGCGCCGCGTTGTGGGACGCGAAGCTCCATATCGCCTGCACGGCATCGGACGATGGCTGGCACATCGCGCTGGTGGCCGATGGCAAGGTCGACCCGGCTTTGCCAGAGCTTCTCCCGGCCCTGCGTTTTCGCCCGGCGACGCTGTCGGCCAACCGCGCCACCCGGTGCGGCCCGGGGCTTATCTCGGGATCGCCGGCAGCCTTTCCCGGCACGCTTGACCTATCAGAGATCACCGGCTTCACGGTGTTCGAGGCGGATGGCGCCGATGGGCTGATTTCGTTCACGCTGAACCTCGAGGTGCGCGGCGTTGACGAAGAGGAGCGACGACACGCGGCGTTACGGGCGCTCCTGCCCGACCGACAGCATTTTGCCGATTTTTTGCGAATCATGCTGGGCGATTTCACGGGCCTTGAAGGGCTGGCCGGGGGTGATGGGATGGACGGCGACCCCACAGCCTGGAGGGCGTCTGGTCAGGCGGGGCTTCTCGAACTGCTCATCCGCTGTGCGACGGACGATCCCGAGCGGCTGGGCTCGATCCGGCAGATGCTCGAGAGCTTTGGTCCCGAGGAGCTGGAGACTGTCGCGTCGGAGGATTTCACGGCCCTGTGGTCGTCGGTCATGCGCGCGGCGGGCCTTGTATTATGAGCGGTCCGACGCGCTTTCAGCAGCGGACTGCTGCTTACGTCGTCAAACGTTTCTGGGAAGATGCGCTGCCGGCACGGCGCTTTCTCGTCGCCGACGAAGTCGGTCTGGGCAAGACCGTCGTCGCACGCGAAGTGATAGCCGAGGCGCTTGGACGCCGCGAGGGCAAGGCGATCGACATCGTCTATCTCTGCTCGAGCCAGCCTGTCGCCAGCCAGAACCTCAAGCGATTAAAGGTCCACGGCCATGGTGGCGCGGTCAGTGCGACACGACTGACATTGCTCGCGACCGAGGCAAGGTCGGCCGACGGCGTGCGCTATTTCGCGTTGACCCCCGATACCTCCTTCAACGTGACCGGTCGGGCCGGCCATGTGCGTGAGCGGGCGCTGCTCTTCTGGTGCCTGCGCCGTCATTTTCGGAGTCCCGGCTTTCGCGTGATAATGCAGCAGGTGAGCGATGTCAGTTGGCAGGGACGGCTGCATGATCTTCACCGGCGCCCGCCCGATCCGCAGATCGTCGACGCCTTCGCGAACGCAGTATCGACGGATGAGGATCTGTCTGCCGAGATTCGGGCGATCGCATCCGAGGCGTCAGAGGCACGCGACGCCCTCGCGGAGCGCGTGTTCCGGCGGAAGCGGAACCAGGTCATTGGCCGGCTGCGCAAGGAACTCGCGATCGGCAGCGCCGAGGCGCTGGCGAGCAATGGATTGATCATCGTCGACGAATTCCAGCGCTTCTCGCATCTTCTCGATGTGAGCAGGATCGAGACCGATCTCGCGGTCCGGCTTGCCGAGCGTTTGCTAACCGACACGCTTCCGGGACGACGCGTGCTTCTTCTGTCGGCGACGCCATATCGCATGCCCGGCGGCGCGCTCGCCCCAGGTGAGAAGCCTTACGATGATTTCGTCGGACTGGTGCGGTTTCTGGCCGGAAGGGATGCGGCCATCGCTCTGGAGAGCGCGCTCGACGCATTTTCGCGTGCGCTCCGGGCGCATCCGCCAGTCGAAGCGGAGGTAATGCAAGCACGCGATGGAGCGCAGGCTATTCTCGGCAAGATCATGAGCCGGACCGAACGTACGGGATCGACGAAGCGGGCGGATGGAATGGTTGCCGAAGACGTGCGGGTTCTGGCGAGCGAGCAGGAAGATTTGGCTGGTGCGATTTCCGCGCGGCGGATCGCGCGGCGGCTGAAAACCCGCGACGGTGTCGAATACTGGAAATCGGCGCCGTACTTTCTCGATTTCATGCGTGAGTATCAGTTTCGGACCGCGTCCGTCGCAGCGACCGGCGGCGATCGACGGTTCGTCGCGAAAGAAGCGAAGCGTGGGAACCTGCTGCTCGATTTGCCCGCATTGCGTCGGCTCGATCCGATTGCGCCGCCGTCGGCGCGCCTGCGTGACTTGATCCGCGACGCGGTGCCGGCCGGTGCGGAGCGGCTTTTGTGGGTGCCCCCCGGCCTGCCCTACATTCATCCCAAGGGCCTGTTCGCCGGGGTCCCCATAGATCTCAAGCGCCTGATCTTCACGGAATGGCGGTTAGCGCCGGACGCGATCTCGGCGATGATCTCCTATGAGATGGAACAACGGCTTGCTGCGAATTTGCGCGGGACGCGGATCACGCGGATTCGTCGAAACAGTCGCGAAGTTGGTCAGCGGCACAAGCGGTTTGGCGAACTCGGCGATACGCTGCGTCTTGGCCGACCGGGTCGGGCTGCGTCGGACCCGACGCTCGGCATGGCACCACTTGCCTTGCTGCTGCCTTGTGCCGCGCTCGCGGCGCTGGGCGATCCGCTGTCTTTCGCGCTGAGCGAGGGGGCTGCGATCGAGCGGAGCGCGTTGCTGGGCGCCGTCCGGAAGCAGATCGTGCCGGTCTTGCGATCGCTCGGAGGCGGCGGCTCGGTCGGGCGAATCGATGAGCGCTGGTATTGGGCGGCGCCGCTATTGATCGAGGACCGGCAAGTGGTTGAAAGCTGGTTGAGCGCTGATCCTCTGCTCAGCGAGGGCGAAACCGGCCCGGCCGACCTCGATCGTGTCCGCGAGGCGATTCAGGCAGTCCTGGACGATCCGGGGCAACTTGGCCGGCGGCCGCGCGATCTGGCGGACATGCTTGCTCGCCTCGCGATCGGATCGCCCGGCATATGCGCCTTCCGCTCGCTGGCGCGAACATTGCGGGGAGAAGTTGCCGGCAGCATGCTCCGGCGGGGCGCTTACCATATCGCCCGTGGGTTTCAGACGCTGTTCAACCAGGGTGAGGCGACCGCTGCGGTTCAGCTGCAATATCCGGGGCGCAAGCGCGTCTATTGGCGTCAGGCCCTTGAGTATTGCATCGATGGCAATCTGCAGGCGCTGCTTGACGAACATCTCCATTTTGAAGCCGATGGGCTGTCCATGTTCGAAGGGACCGCGGAGGAAAAACTCGAGAAAGCTGCGAAGGCGGTCCATGGCGCATTGACGCTGCGCCGGGCTTCCATCGAGGTGCGCGGGCTGGAGCGGCGGCGGCGGCGCGGCAAGAATGGACAGGATGTCGAAGGGGTTCGGCTTCGGTGCCGGCATGCGCTGCGATTTGCCGAGATCAAAGAAGCCGATGGCGCGGTCAGTCGGTTGGATGCGGTCCGGTCCGCGTTCAACTCGCCGTTCCGACCATTTCTGCTGGCATCGACCGCTGTTGGCCAGGAGGGCCTGGACTTCCATCCCTGGTGTCATGCGGTCGTTCACTGGAATTTGCCGGCTTCTCCGGTCGAGCTCGAGCAGCGTGAGGGCCGTGTTCATCGGTATAAGGGTCATGCGGTGCGGCTGAATGTCGCGCGAGGTATTGGCCTGTCCGGCCTGGTTGCGGCTGGGGTCGCGGCTGACGAGGATCCCTGGAGCGGCATGTTCGCGCTTGCTGCGCAGCAAGATATGGAGAGCGATCTCGCGCCATGCTGGGTGTTCGAGCGCTGTGACGAGCCAGTCCAGATCAGAAGGATCGTGCCGGTGCTCGACTGGAGCCGCGAGCATGATGCATGGCCGCGGCTGCGCAACAGGCTGGCCACCTATCGCCTAGTGATGGGAATGCCGCGCCAGGATGATCTGCTCGAAACCCTGGAGCGCAACGGTATCACACCGGATCAAGCCCGGGCTTGGAAGATCGACCTGTCGCCGCCGAGGTGCTGAGCTCAGACTTCCGGCGGTTGCATGGCATATCTCAATGCCGAACTATATCCAGCACGCAATACGCCGTACTTTGAGGGACGTTCTTGCCGAGAAATATAATATGCGGCTTATCGAGCGCGCGGACCGTCGCTCCATGTGGTGTGAATTGTTCGAAATGTCTACGAGCCGAAGCAGACATCCCGCCGCGATCCACAAGACAGGACATTAGGAATTAGCGGCTGCCGCGGCTAAGCTGTCGAGCGATTGCCTGACACTGAAGATCCTGACACTGAAGATAAGGTCTCCCTGCCGATGCGATTGCTGGCCAGCATTGTCCTATCGAGCTGCGCCGTTCTTGCCTCGGGAACGGCGCTGTCGCAGGAGACCATGCCTGAGCGGCCTCTGGTCGTGACCGTTCGACAATTCGAATGCTTGCGCCGTCAGGCCGATACCCTGAAGATTGGTCTCAAGGGCGCGAGTGTCGACTATGGGACCTGTCCGCCGATCGTCGAGGAAGGCTATTACCCGGTGACGCCGAGCCAGACTAAGCGGCATTTCATGCCCGCCGACATGGATTGCCTGGTGCGCGCGCGGCGCGGCCGCAGCGGCGTTGCCTTTGCCCGGCCCGGCGGGAAGGTCGCGATCTATCTCAATCCCTGCGGCGTGCGATGACCGCGGGTGCGGGGCGAGCAGCGCTGAAGCGGCTGTTCGGCCGAATCGGCGGTTTTCTCAAGCGCGTCGTCAAGCACAAGGTGCTGGTGGCCACGGTCGAGCTGACCGCGGGTTTCGCGGTCATCGTGACGGTCGTCGTCATGTGGGTGATCTACCTCGACCAGCGCGAGGATGCGCGCGTGCTCCAACACAAACAGATGGCTGTGGAGATGCTGACGCTCAGCCACAATGAGAATATTGTCCGTGCGCGGTTCAAGGTCACGCATTTCGTGCTCGAGCACAGTCGGCAAATACATCTGGCGGCCGCGGCGCGGTCTGGGCAAAAGTCGATGGCAATCCCAATGGACGATGCGGCGCGCGAGGCGTTCGTCACGATGACGGACTTTTACGACGAAGTCCTGAAATGCCGCGAGAGCGGCGAGTGCGACGCCACGATGATCGACCTTTGGTTCCGTTACGACATCTGCGGCTTCACGGAGTTCGCGCAGCTCAGTGCGTTCCCCGCGCTCGTCGACGATTTCGGCACGGATTATGGTGAGCGGTTGATCCGCTATCGGCAAACCGCCTGTCCGCGGAAACCCGTCTAGGGCAGATCGAAGATCCAACCGGGTTCCTCGGCGAACTTCCTGCCGCTTTCGCGGCCGGCCGCGCGGCATTCGGCGTCATCCATCGGCTTCGGCGGAAGGCCGACCGTATCCCTCGCCTCGTTCAGGACGCGGCTCGCCTCCGCGCAATCACCGAGGATCTCGTCCATGCCGATCTCGACTTCTAGCCGGAAGGTGATGAGACGCAGCGCTGTGTCGGCATCGGCCTTGTTGAAGCGGGCGATGAATGCCTGCACCCGCATCGCCTCCTGGATCGGGGCGATCGCGTCGATCCGCCTGATAGCATCCCGAAACGTGCGAGTATTGGCGAGCAATGACGTTTTCGCGGGCTGGCTCAGGTAGGTCGTCGAGGCGGTGAGGAAGAGAAGCGAGGCAAGTTCGCTCGGCGCAAAATAGGCCCCGGGATCGTCGCCCAGAATCGAGCGGATATTCTCAAGTTCCGCAAAGGTATCGTGCATGTCCGCCAACGTCCCGGGCGTCGCCGCCGGCTTGCCGCCCAATGCCGTGAAATCGTAGCGCCGCATGGCGATCGCCATTCTGATCACCGCACGCAACCGACCGCCTGCCGCTGTTGCAGGTGCAAGTGCCGCCAGCCGACGGTCCGCAACGGCGAGATCCTTGATCGTTGCCGTGCCGTTGCCATAAGCGAGATCAACCGCGTCGAAGATCGCCTCGAGATCCCTCTCGACCAGCGCCAAGCGATGATCGTCCGCTGCGCCGCAATCTGACCGGGCCGGGCCGGTAAGCAGCGGCTTGTCGAGCGCCTTGCGCGATGCAGCGGCGGGACGCAGCGCGAACTGGTCCTTGTTCACAGAATTGAGCAGCAGTGCCGGCAGGCCGAGCTGCTCGATGACCGCACGGGTGCTTCCAAGCCTGCAGACGGTCGGACCATGCGGGCCATCCTTGCCGTCGTCGACAAGCGAGGCGGTAGCCAAGGCATAGAGCGGTGCCTCGACGATCGGTGAATCGCCGACCACCGAAATTTCGGCGAGGATGTCGGCCTCGGCCTCGGTATCGATCAGACGGAACTCCGTTGCCGAATGATTTGCCGCCGTGAGGATGTGGCCGGCTTCGTGGGCGAGTTGAAAGCGGATGGCGAAGATCGTCATCGAGAACAGGTCGGCTGCGCCATCGTCCAGCGCCTTGGGACTCACCTTGGGTTGAAGCGACGTGATGAAATCCGTGATCGCCGTGTCGAAGCATTCGGGTTTTGGGCGGTGCCGCGCGACGCAGTCGCGTGTGCGCAGGGCGATCTGGCCATAATCATGATCGGGATCGGCCTGATAGAGCAACTGCAACAGCACCATATTGCATTGCGCCTGGAAGTAGCGGGGTGGAATCAGAATGCCCTTCCAAGCTTCGACATAGCGCGGGCCTAGCAAGTTCACGTCCTTGCTTGCGAAAATGGTGATGGGCGCAAACACCTTCTCGTCATTAGTGGGAAGGCGGTCCTTCAGATCGGATTTGAGCCAGGCCCAATCCGCTGTGTGCAGCCGATCCGACAGTGATTGGCACGAGTCGGTCAGCGCTTTTGCCGGGCTGGCAAAGCCGAAGGCGGCAAAAACTACTAGCAGGAGGGGCGCGCCGCGGCGGCCTGCAATCTGAAACAAGAGGCGCAACATGGTGCCGTCGCCAATCTTTCTTCGTCGATGAAAAGGACCCAAGTGATCAAATCGGCGCGATCACCCGGAGCGAGAATGTCGGCCTGACGGCCCGGGGTCAACAACAGCGACTTGAATGCGGCTTGAAGGATCGGCTCGGCAAGCAGTTCTGGGCCTTCTTGTCCGCTGTAACTGGTCATCGTCAGCACCATCAAAGCAGGAGATACCGCGTTTGGGAAGTTTGCGGATGACGCCCGCAAGGTGACCGCACCGCTCGGACGTCGGGGGCCAACGGATGTACACTGGTCCGGTCTCGGGATTAAGCATCAGGATCAGATGAAAAGCATTCACGGTAGATTGATCCTCCTCGGCCAAGTCGCTGAGACGACGATCGAAGCATTTGCGCGGGAGGCTGGGGCCTTCATAAGAGGCGGTATCGACCGAGGGGCAGTGCCGAAATGGACAGGGAAAGACTAATCGAACTGCTACAAGGGATGCTCGAGGCCGATCTCCCACAGACACGGCGCATCATCGAAGGCGCCTACGAACAGCTTTGCGAACCTGGCGTCGATGACATGCTTGCGGCTATCGCCGCGGAAACGGCCGACGAGGGGCTGCGAGAAGCCGTTGCGTGGCATGCTGATCTTATTCGCGAGTGTCGCGACCTCGGCGTGGATGCAGGGGTCGGCGCGGTACAAGCGCGACAGACCGCGCGCGCCCTTGATGCAAGTGCCATGGAAATGGCGAAAACGCCACGCTGGCAGGAGATGCGCGCGACGGCGGAAGCCTATCCTGAAATCCTGACCGATGCCTTCGATCGCCACTTACGCATGATGATCGACAATATCCAGGCACACCGGGAGTTCATCGAGGATCATCGCACACACGGCGCGGTCGAGGCGAGCCGACTCTACGGCGTCGAGAAACCCCATGTGCGCGTCAATTTAGACATGCTGCCTGCGTTGGCTGGACAGATCATGGAGGCGTTAGAGGCGGAAGAGGCCCAGGACAGTATCTCCTCTGAGCGCAAGGCAGCGCTCATTCGACTTCTGCTCGGCGAGGTGGGTCCCGGTGAGCATCCCGAATTCTGGGGCGCGATGCAGGATCGCCTTGGTAATCTGTTGAGGCAATTGGCGGACCAGGGATCGACGATCGCGCACCTCGACGACGCGATCGCTGCCTTTGACCTGGCGCTTACGGTACGAACTGAGTTGGGGATGCCGGGCAGCTTTGCGAGTACGCAGAATAATCGCGGTATCGCGCTGCAGGCCAAGGCGGATGCGTCGAAAGACTTTGGTCTGTACAAATTGGTGTTCGCGGCATTCGAGGCCGCGATCCGGGTCTGGACGCCCGAGGCCTATCCCTATGACCACGCCATCGCTCTTAACAACCTTGCCGATGCGTGGCGGGCCTATGGCGACCAAACCGGAGACGCGCGAGCCTATTTCAATGCTCTTGAGATGCTTGAAACCGCCGAACGATATTGCACGCGGCGGAAATTTGCGGCGGCCTGGGCGATGATCCAGCGCAACATCGGGGTAACGAATTTCCGCCTCGCCGAGCGAGGGCTTGGTAATGATGCGCTGGCTAATGCTATCGACCGGCTGCGACAGGCGATTGCCACGCTCGAGTTGGTGGACGATGCCCCTCTCCTGGTCACCAGTTGGCATGACCTCGGCAATGCCCTGAGACTGCAGGGCGAGCGTCGGGCCGATGCCGACATTCTACGCGAAGCCGTTGCGCTGCTGCGCCAGGTCGCGGATGTCCGGTGGCAAGCGAAAGAATTGAACCTGCATGCAGCAACCCAGGCAGACCTTGGCGCGGCGTTGTTCAAACTCGGCGAGGTTGAACCAGGAGCGACCTATCTCGTCGAAGCTATCCTCACCTGCCGTCTCGCTGCCGCAAGGCAGGCGGCCCTGTCGGGCACTGACCAGGAACTCGCGACGCGCAATACGCTGGGTGCCGCGCTGCGATCGCTAGCCTTTCGCGAAACGAGTCCGGAGGCGGCGCGGGACGCGGTGGAAATCCTCGAAGCCGTGCGGATGGCGGCAATCGCAGGTGGCACCCAGGCCTTACTGATATCGGCGACGAACAACCTGCTCGCGTCGCTGATCCTTCTCGCAGATCTTGCCCAACAGCCGAACCGTCTTGAAGACGCCATCGTCCTCGCCGAGGAGTTTGTCTCCGACGACCTTCGGCATCGATCGCCAGGCGAATGGGCGACGATCATCAGCCATCTGGCCGAGGCGCAATGCGCCCTGGGCCGGATCAGGGCGGACACGTGCCTTCTCGCAGCGGCCGCTACAAATTACCGCCGGAGCCTCGAAGAGCGCACCGAAGATCGCTGGCAAGTCGGCTGGGCGGCGACACAAAATAATCTGGGTACTGCTCTGCGCCTACGCGGCGAGGCCGAGGCGGACCAGCAACTGCTGGAACAGGCCGTCGACGCTTATCGCGCGGCGCTCCGGCATCTCGACCCAAACAAAATTCCACTCGAATGGGCCCGCGCCACCAAGAATCTCGGCAGCACCTATTCGAGGCTCGGCCGTTTCGACGACGCGGTGGCGCTGTTCGATGGCGTGATGGCACGCCTCGTTCCAGTCATCGGGTCGGCGAAATCGATCGAGGAAGAACACGCCTTTCTGCTCGAAGCTGCCGGCATCGCTGACGAGACGGGCTTCGCCCTGATCCGACTGGGACGAAACGCGGACGCCCTGGCGGCTGTCGAACGAGGCCGATCCATATTGCTCAATCAGACGAGCGGGCGCGGCTCAAGCGACCCTGCATTGGCCGCGCGCGAGCACTGGCGCAGCAGCAGCGAAGCTGCCCGGCGGCAAACCGGTATCGTTCTGGGTATGTCGGAAGCAGAGTTGTTGCGCGAAACAGGGCCGGTTGAAGCCCATGCGGCCCTGCACGCCCTCGCCGACACAGCCCATGCCGTTTTGCGCGAGCTTACGCGCGACGAGGTCGATACCCGGTTGCAGCTTGAAGATATGATCAACACGGCAGGTCCGCCCGGAGGGGCGATCGTCGTGCTCGTTGTGGCCAACGCCGGCGCAGCAGCCATTTGCCTTACTGGTGGGACCGACCGAACGATGTGCGCATCCGTGGTTGAGCTGCCTGGGGTTACGGCTGACACCGTCAACGCCCTGCTCATCGATCCGGCGTTTCCTGGAGCCGGATGGCTGCATCGATATGCGAAGCTTTATGGTGATATCGACGACGTCGGATCGGCCCAGGCCCTGGCACAATGGAACGCTTTTGTGGGTCCGTTTCTGGAACGGCTTTGGGATCTCGTCATGGGTCCCGTCGATACGCAGCTCCAGTCTGCGGGTGTGGTGGCGGGCAGCGAGATTACTCTTATCGCACCGGGACGCCTGTCAATTCTACCGCTCGCTGCTGCGCGCGTCCGGGAGAATGGCGGTTGGCGTCATTTTGTGGAGAAGTGGGCGACCAGCCTTGCACCCAGCATCGGTACGGCGGCGAAAGCGAGGCGCAAGATCGCCTCGCACGATTCTAGGACGGCTAGACTCCTCGCCGTGACCGACCCTCTTGGCGACCTGGGCATGGCAGAAAACCCGGCTTGGGGTTTTTTCGCACCGGATGCGCGCCTTCGGCTCGACGGATTGGCGGCAACGACGGAGGCGGTGATGCGAAACCTGCCAGAATATTCCCACCTCAGCTTCTACGGCCATGGCGAATGGGATGCCGAAGATCCGGAAAACTCCGCGCTCATCATGGCAGGTGCCGATCGGCTCTCAATCCGGCAACTGCGGATGCTCGACATGCAGTCGTCGCGCCTCGCAATCCTTGGCGCCTGTGAAACCGGCGTTATCGGCGTCCATCAATTACCCGACGAGTTCATTGGCTTGCCTGCGGCGATGGCCAAAGCCGGCGTCCCGGCTATCGTGTCGACGCTCTGGCCGGTCGATGCCGCCAATACCGACCGCCTGATCCGATCGTTTCTGGCGGCGCATCTCGGAGGAGAATCCCCTGCGAGGGCGCTGCGACGTGCGCAGCTTACGGCGCTCGCCGGCGACGCGGGGGGCACAGTCGACCGGATCGTTTTGCAAGGTGCAGGCAGCCAGCCGACCGATGGTCCAGCATTGATGCGTTCGAGCGAGCCGGCCATGTGGGCGGCCTTCACCGTGACGGGGGTGTGAGGTGGGTGAGACCGGCAGTCCTGAACATGGTCGTCGCCTGGGGCGAAGGCCCGGCGCCTATGGCAAGATAGATCTTAGGGCGCACCTCGATATTGTTGCCGATTATTTCCCCGACAAGGCTGCTGCGCAATCGATCGATGGCCTGTGCCGGGCGATGCGGCCCTATCTGGGCATATGATCGGAGCCACCCAATGTCGTCGC
>CAISGR010000157.1 GCA_903884945.1 uncultured bacterium | reverse complement strand
GGTCAAGCACCAGGTCGATCGCGCCAAGGAAGGCAAGCCGTACATGGTGCTCGACGCCATCGCCGACTTCCGCGAACTGACCGACATCAAGATCAAGGCGGGTACCACCGGCCTGCTGATGATCGGCGGCGGCGTGCCCAAGAACTTCATCCAGGATACCGTGGTCTGCGCCGAGATTCTCGGCCACGACGATGTCCAGGTCCACAAATATGCGGTCCAGATCACCGTCGCCGACGTGCGCGACGGCGCCTGCTCGTCCTCGACGCTGCAGGAGGCCGCGAGCTGGGGCAAGGTCAACACCGGCATCGAGCAGATGGTGTTCGCCGAGGCTGGCAGTGTGATGCCCCTGCTGGCATCGGACGCCTATCATCGCGGCCTGTGGAAGAACCGCGCCAAGCGTCGCTGGGGTGCCAGCTTCGACTGACGTTGCACTCCCGTCATGATTGAGGCAGCTTCCCCTGGATAATATAGGGGGAGTTGCCGACATGACCGAACACAGCCCGATCCTCGCGCCGATCGTCGCCTTGATCGCCTGGAGCCTCGTGATGTGGCTCTGGATGTACGCGACGCGCATCCCGGCCATGAGCGCTGCCAGGATCGATACGATGAACCTGGTGGGCGGCAGCGGCGCCGAACTGAAGGCGATCATTCCGCCCAAGGCGCAATGGCCGGCGGACAATTACAATCACCTGATGGAGCAGCCGACGCTGTTCTACGCGGTCGCGCTGGTCCTTGCGCTGCTCGGGCAGGGCGGCGGCGTGAACCTCACCATCGCCTGGGCCTATGTCGGCCTGCGCGTCGTCCATTCGCTTGTCCAGGCGACCGTCAACCGGGTGATCATCCGCTTCTCGATCTTCGTGCTCGCCACCTTGTGCCTGATCGCGCTCACCCTGCACGCGGCGATAGCCGTCTTCTGAACGCGCAACGCCGGCGGCAGCCTCGCCCGATCAGAACAGGCGCGCCATCGATCGTTCGAGCATGATCAATTGCCACAGCGTCCGGCCATGCTCCGCGCGGCCGGCGCGATGATCCGCCGCGATCTGCTCGATCGCGTGCGGATCGAACCACCCGCTGCCGGTCAGGATGCGTGATTTGGCGAGGCTCGCAGCCTCGTCCGCCAGCGGACCGCGGAACCAGGCGCTGATCGGGGTCACGAAGCCCATCTTGGGCCGGTACAGCACGTTGCGCGGCAGATAGCGCTCCATCGCCTTCTTCATCAGCCATTTGCCCTGCCCGCCCCGCAATCGCATCGACGCAGGGAGCGAGGCGGCAAATTCGACCAGGCGATAGTCGAGCAGCGGCTCTCGCGCCTCCAGGCTCACCGCCATGCTGGTACGGTCCGCCTTGGTCAGGATGTCGCCGGGCAGCCAGTGCTGGAAATCGGCATATTGCGCCCGGTCGAGCGCGTCGCGGGCCGGCGCATCACGCATGCTGCGGACATAGCGGTCCTCGGGGCGATGGCCGTCCAGCGCGCGACGTGCCTCGGGCGTGAGCAGCCGGGCCCGCAACGCCGGTGTCGTCACACCGACTGATCGGGCATACGCCTCGGCACCGTCCTCTGCGAGCGCGAGCAGGGTCGTCTTCGCGCGAAAGACGCGCGGCGCCCAATCCGCCTTGGGATAGAGGCGGCCCAGCGTCCCGAACACGTTCGATCGCATCGCGGCAGGGAGCAATCCCCTCACCCGCTCCTCGATCGCCTGGAACTTGTAGCGGCGATAGCCCGCGAACGCCTCGTCGGCGCCGTCGCCGGACAAGGCAACCGTCACGCTTTCGCGCGCCAGCTCGCAGACCCGGTAGGTCGCGAGCGCCGACGCATCGGCAAACGGCTCGTCGAACGCGGCGACAAGCGTCTCGATCAATGCGAAATCGTCCGCCGCGACGACACGCTCGCGATGATCGGTCGCGAAGCGTGCGGCGATCTGGTCGGCATAGGCGCGTTCGTCCAGCCCAGCCGCATCGAAGCCGATCGTGCAGGTCTTCACCGCGCGCTTCGACGCTTCCGCCATGAAGGCCACGACGGCCGAACTGTCGACACCGCCCGACAGGAACGCCCCGAGGGGCACGTCCGCCACCATCCGCGACGTGACCGCCTCGCGCAACCGCGCGACCAGTTCCTCCTCAAGCGCCTTCTGGCTCCCGCTCGCGCGGCGCGTGAAGTCGACATCCCACCAGCGCGAGGGCACGGGAACCGCCTTGCCCCGCTCCAGCAGCAGCGCATGACCTGCAGGCAGCTTCTTCACCCCTGCGATCAGGCAGGTGTCGTCCGGTACATAGCCGAACGCCATATAGTCCTCGACCGCGCTGATATCGGGTGCACGCCGCAACAGCGGGTGGGCCAGCAATCCCTTGAGCTCGGAGGCGAAGGCGACCGCGCCGTCGGACAGCTCTACATAATGGAGCGGCTTCACGCCGAGCCGGTCGCGCGCCAGGAACAGGCTCTGCCGACGCGCATCGTGCAGCGCGAAGGCGAACATCCCGTTCAGCCGATCGAGCATCGCCGGGCCCCAGGCAGCCCAGCCGTGCAGCAGCACCTCGGTATCGCCCTTGGTGACGAATACCGCGCCCCGCGCCTGGAGCTCGGCGCGCAGCTCGGCGAAATTATAGATCTCGCCATTATAGGTCACGGTCAGGGCGCCGTCCGCGCTCGCCATCGGCTGCGGGCTGCCAGCGACATCGATGATCGACAGCCGGCGATGCCCCAGCCCGACGCCCGGCGCCGTCCACACGCCCGAGCCGTCAGGCCCGCGATGCGCCTGCGCATTTGCCATCGCCTCGATGCGCGACGGATCGACCGGCTTGGGAGTGGCGGGATAGAAGATCCCGGCGATGCCGCACATCAGCGCATCCCGGCGCTGCGGTCCGCGAGCTGGTCGATCGGCCCAAGCGCCCGGGCGAATCGCTCGATCGCGGCGCGCGGATCATGCCCCTCGACGGCCTCGGCCGACAGGTGCACCGCAACGGCGCGCTGCGGGCCGCCGAGCAGCTTCGCCTTCAGCGTCTCGAGCTTCACTGCCCGTTCGCTATGCGTCACCACATCGCCGATCCGGTACCATGTCACGATCTGGCGTTCGACCGGCCCCGGTGCCGTCACGCGCATCGCTGCGCCGCCGTCCAGGTCGGGCAGATCGTCGACGCGTACCCACACATCATCCTCTCGGAGCGGTCCAACCCCGAACGACACCAGTTCCTTGCCTTCATGCTGGCTGCCATAGACGGCGATAGCGAGGTCGACCATGTCGCCCGACGCGTTCTGGTACCGCCCGATCAGATAATGATCGGCGCCCGGATACCAGGGCGACCATGGTGCCCGAACGCTCATCGGTGCGCGCCGCCAGCCGGGGACATCGGGCAGCGCAATCGACGCGGGCAGCGTCTGCGCCCGCCCCGCTATCGCAGACGACCAGGCCGGGAAGATCGCGGCAACCGTCAGCACCAGTGCCGCCGCGACCAGCGCGTCGATCCGACGCTTCGGCGCGACCTGCAGCATTGCCGGATCGAAGACCGGCGCATCCGGTGCCCGGTCGAACCAGCGCCAGCCGATCGCCAGCACCGCCGCCATCACCACGCCGAAGAAAATCCAGCCATAGACGATATGGTCCATGCCGGTCGCCCGCGCGACCGAGGTCAGGTGCGCGGCGTAGATCGTTCCGAATGCGCGCAGGCCGTTGGCGATCACGGGAACGACCAGCGCCACCACCATGAAGATCGCGCGCCGCCACCACGAGGTGAAGCAGACATTCGCCACCAGCGCGCCATAGGCGATCATCGCGATCACGAACTTGGCGCCGGAACAGGCCTCGGCCACCTCGAAATAGCCATTGGGGATGGTGATCAGCACGCCGTCGACATGCGCCGGCACCCCGAACAGGTGGAGCAGCGGCATCGTCATGGCGACCGTGGCGGTCTGCAGCGGCCCCTCCAGCCCCTCGCCGAACGGCACCAGGAAAAGAGCGTAGCAGAGCGGAAAGAGCAGCGCGCGGGCGACATTCGGCCCCAGGATCGTGACGACCGCACCCTGCACCATCAGCACCAGGCCGAGATGCCGCGCCAGCGCCACGCTCGCCGCATCGCCAAGCAGCCAGCCAAAGCCGCCCAGCGCGACCAGCGCTAGGCCGGGCCACCACGCCACGGGCGCGACCCGGGCGAGATCCACGCGCCGATTCCAAATCAGCCACGCGATCACCGGGCCGATGAACAGGCAATGCCCGAAGGTGGTGCTCGTCCACCAGATTCGCGCAAGTCCGGCCACGTCCGTACGGAACAGGAGCAGCAGCACGATCACGACCCCGCCAAGGATCGCGGCATGGCGCCGCCACCGTGCGTCGAAGCCGCCGGTACTCGTCCCGGCGGAGAAATCGGCCGCCGGGAAGGCGATCGTCACGCCGCTGACTTCCGCGGCGGCGCCTTCACCCGGATCCCGAGGATAGCATCGAGTGGTGCAAGGCATGCATCCCAGCTGTACCGGCGCTGGACCTGCGCGCGGGCTTCCCGGCCCATCGCGTTGCTGCCCGCAGGATCGTCGAGCACGGCAATCACTTCCTCGGCGATCTCGCCGACGGTGCCGCCGACGCGGATCGTGCCGCCATGATCGATCCCCTGCGCCGCAGCGGTCGAGGCGACCACCGGGCGCGCCATTGCCATCGCTTCAAGCACCTTGTTCTGCACGCCCCGCGCCAGCTTGAGCGGCGCCACCACGACCGAAGCCGCGGCGATCCAGCCGCGCACATCGGCCACTTCACCCGTCACGATCACGCCCGGCTGCTTCGTCAGCGCCTTGACGCTGTCCGGCGGATTGCGCCCGACAATCGCGAAGCGCGCATGGGGATGCCTGACCTGGATATGGGGCAGGATCGTCTCGACGAACCACGTCACCGCCTCGATATTCGGGCGATAGTCCATCTGGCCGGTGAAGACGATCAGCGCGCCGGTCGTGTCGATCCGCTTGAACTGGGCAGTCGGGTCGAAAAACTCGGTATCGATGCCGTTTTCGACGACATGCACCCGCTCGGCCCCGGTCTTCGATCGGAATAAGTCCGCCTCGGCCTCGCTTACGAACAGGCTCGCATCGGCGCGCTGCGCGACTGCACGCTCGTGTGCGAACAGCAGCTTCGCCTCGCGCTTCATGAACCATGCCATCGGGCCGGTGGCGGATTTCGCATAGGAAACGAATTTCGCCGAATCCATGTCGCAGAAATCCATGATGACGCGCTGCCGCGGCCGCGCGGGAAGATATTGCGCCATCTGGCTGGAGAAGACGTAGATCGTGTCGATCGAATGCCGGCCGAGGATATTGTCCACTGCCTCGCGCAACGGCCGGTTCTCGAACGCCGTGAGCGAGACCGGCTTGCGCGAGAAGAACGCCTCGAGCGCCGCGACTGCGCGCGGCTTGGAGCGCCAGATGATCGATCGGTTTCCGGTGAATTTCGACAGGCCGCTCTTGCTCTTCATGTCGCGGGTGTCGTCGGCGAAGGCGATCAGGTGCACGCGCTTGCGTGCCGACAGGAACTTCAGCACGTTATAGCCGCGAATCTTGTCGCCGCGGTCGGGCGGATACGGCACGCGATGCGCCAGAAACAGGATGTCGCCCATTAGCCGAGTCCCTTGGAAATAAGCGGGCCAATCCGGTTTGCCGCCCACAGCGGCAGCTTCTTCCACGCTTCGATCTTGAGCCGATAACGCGGGTCCAGAGGATTGATTTCGCGCGGAACTCCCCCGACCCCCGCACGCTTAGCATACAGGAGCGGCACGCCCTGGAAACCCCAGTTCTTCTTGAACGCTGCGGGTCCCGTGCCGGCCTTTGACCGCCCGAAATCGAAATGCGTGCAACCGCGTTCCCGCGCGTGGGACATCAGGGCGAAATACATCCGGTCATTGGCGCGCAGCGCACGGGCGGCATGGGTTCCGCCACCCCAATAAGGGTAGACGGTCCCATTCATGTACAGGCTCAGCACGCTCGCCACCGGCTTTCCCTCCGACCGAACCGTCAGGATATCCGCTGAGTCGCCAAATTCCCGTAAAGCCGCGCGGAACAGCCTCGCCGGAAACACCGGCGTGCCCAGGTTGCGGACCGATTCGGCATAGATCGCATAATGGTCGCGCGCGTCGGTCTGATGACGGCCCGTCACGATGGCGAGGTCCTTGTCGAGCGCCTTGCGGACCTCGGCGCGCTGCTTGCGCGGAATCGCCGCAAGCTCCGCCTCGTCCGACGCGGCGAGCGGCCGCACGAAGCCGAGATAGATCTGGTCGTCCAGGGTCCATTCCGGCCCTTCGACGGGCCCGCCCCGCATCTCCAGCGTCGGGCAGCCGAGCTTCTCGGCAAGCGCCCAGGCCGCCTCCCCCAATGGCCTGATTGCAGCGTCGGCCTCGGCAAGGATCCCGCCATCCACCGCGAACCCGTTCGAGACGAGCGCCGCGCCGAACAGCCGCGAGCGAATTTCGGTCAGCGGCAGCATCCCGGCCAGCGAACCGTCGGCACGCTCTGCGACGATCATATGGCTGCGCTGGCCGCACCCCTCGGCAACCGCTTCGCCCCAGGCGGACAGGTGGAACGGCGTCCCCTCCGGGTGGGCGCGCACGAACGCGTCGAGCCGTGCCCGCTCGCCGGCGTCGCGCAGGTCGACTGCGCGTAGCCCCAGCGGCGCCGAGACCAGCGGCATGTTCATGCGATCCCCGGGCGGGCCGCCGCGACCACGGCGTCCATCCGGCCCCAGTCATGGCGCCTGATCAGCGTGCGCAGCTTTCCCGCCATCGCGCCCAGCCGGCTGTAGTGGCGCAGCCTGGACTTCACCGGCGCGTTCGTGACGCGCGGCTGGCCCGGGTCGATCTCCCAGGGGTGGAAATAGAAGATGGCGGGCTGCCCTGCCCCTTCGACCTGGCGGATCGCGTAATTGGTCAACGCCGCCGGAAACAGCCGGAAGAAGCCGCCCCCCGTCGCAAGCCTGTGCCCGGCGAGGTCGGCGACCGTCACCGGCACCTCGACCAGATCCGAATCCGCGAGGGGCCGGAAGGCGAAGCGCGGCGCCTCGGGCCAGCCATAATGGTCGTGCTGAAGCGGTGCGACGCTCGACGAATAGGCGTAGCCGGCCTCGGCGAGCACCGCATGGGCCCAGGGCGTCCGCTGGTCGATCGAGAAGCTCGGCGCGCGATAGCCCGTCACGGCGACCCCGGCGGCATCCTCCAGCGTGTGTCGCGCGCGCGACAGGTCGGCGCGGAACAGGGCGGCGTCCATGGTGAAGACGCGCTGATGGTCCCAGCCATGGCTCGCCAGTTCATGGCCCTGCTCGACGATCCGGCGGATCAGGGCGGGGTAGCGCTTGGCCACCCAGCCCAGCGTGAAGAACGTCGCCTTCACGCCGCTTTCGCCGAACAGCGCGAGCACGGCATCGGTGTTGCGCTCGACGCGCGGCGCCAGCGAATCCCAGTCGGCCTTGTCGATTACCGTCTCGAAGGCCCCGACCTGGAACCAGTCCTCGACATCGACGGACAGGGCGTTGCGCATCGCGCCTACCGGCCGACCGAACGAATCGACGCTGCGTCGATCCGCTCTTCGCCCTCGACCCAGTCGACCAGCAGCGTCAGGACGCGCCGCAGCGCGGCGTCCAGGTCCTCGACCCGCGCCTCGAGCGCCGCGATGCGCGCCTGGAGCGCGTCATTGCCGGCTGCCACCGCAACGGGCGCTTCCTCGCGCGGCGCCCGGATCGGCCTCGGCTCATAAGGTGCCGCCACGCTCGGCGCCGGCGCCGGCATCGGCGGTGGCGGTGCCGGCTCGGGCTGGACCACCGGCTTCGGCGCGGGCGAATCGCCCGCGATATCGTCGATCACGGCCCGCACCACGCGTGCGTCGATCGTGTCGACCTGCTCGATCGCCCCGAACAGCAGCACCCGCCCGGCCAGCTGGTTCAGCCGCCGCGGCACGCCGTCCGAGCCCTGGAACAGCGCCTGGAAGGCATCCGGCGTGAAGCGCGGACGCCCCTCCCAGCCGACCACCGACAGGCGATGGAGCATATAGGGCTCGACTTCTTCGGGGCCCATCGGGTCGAGATGATGCATGGCGATCACGCGCTGGCGCAGCTGCTCCAGTCGCTCGGATCCATGCAGCCGCTCGCGAAACTCGGGCTGGCCGAGCAGGAATATCTGCAGCAGGGCGTGGCCGCCCGCCTGGAAATTGGAGAGCATGCGCAGCTCTTCGAGCGCCGAAACCGGCAGCGCCTGTGCCTCGTCGACGATCAGCAGTGTCCGCCGCCCGCTCCGCGCCATCGCGTGCAGCCCGCGCTCGATCGCGCTCAGCAGCTGCGACTTGGTCATGCCCACGGTTTCGAGCTCGAGCCCGCCCGCGACCATGCGCAGCAGATCCTCCGCCTCGATCTGGGTCGAGACGAGCTTGATCGCATGCAACCGCTCGCGGTCGATCGTCGCCATCAGATGGCCGACCAGCGTCGTCTTGCCGGCGCCGACATCGCCGGTGATGACGATGAAGCCCTCGCCCTGGGCAAGCCCATAGCCGAGATAGGCCATCGCCTTGCGGTGCGTGGCGGTATCGTACCAGAAACGCGGATCGGGCGTCAGCTGGAACGGCCGGCCGCTCAATCCATAATGGTCGTCGTACATCGTCACCGTCCTCGCGCCGGGCTTACCGCCCGACGGGTTTCAGAATTGATAGCGCATTCCGAGCTGGGCCGATCCGGAAACCTGATCGTCCGTGCCCTTCTCACTGAATTGATAGATCCCGAGCGATGCGGTCGTCCCGATCCGCCCGAAATTATGATAATAAAGGCCGGTCGCCCCGGTGCCGAGCACGCCCGGCGCATTCGCGATCCCGCTCTCGAAATAATTGGCGAACACCGTCCCGGTCACGCCCGAATTCCGGTCGATCGCGGCGGAGACGAACGCCTGACCATAATAGCTCTCGTCGGTCATGCCATTGACCACGAAGCCGGTGCCGCCGGGCGAGAAGAAGCGCCGGTTGGCATAGCCTGCGCCGACCCCGAAATGGAGCCCGCCGCGATTGGCCGCGAGCACCGCATCGACCCCGCGCGCGCGGTAGCTCGAACTGGCGATCGACTGGAACACGCCGTTGAGGCACCCGCCCGCCGCCGTGCTCGACGTGCCATAGGTGCAGCCGGAGAATTGCTGGCCGAACGCATCGCGCTGGTCGAGGAAGCTCGTCGGCAGGCTCGCGATGCCGTCGCGCAGCTGGCGCCCGAACGTCTCGACGCTGTCATACACGCCGATCTGCACGCCGACGGAGCGCGATGCCGCATAGCTGAGCGAGCCGGTATAGGTCATCCCGCCATAGCGCCGGCCGACCCGCGCCTGGAGCGTCGTGCGTGGCGACGGCCGCCAGACCACGCCCGCGTCGTAGATCAGCCCGTCGGTCTCATAGGCGATGCGCCGCGGCGAGGCCGGGTCGGTCTGGAAGCGGCCCGCCGCGTCGGTGACGGGAATGCCGCCCGCATCGACGATCGGGTCGCGCTGGCTGACCGTGATCTTCTCATAGCCGGCACCCGCAGTCAGCGCGACCGTCGGGGTCACCGGCAGCACCAGGTCGCCGCGGGCATATTTTCCCTCGTAGCGCTGGTCGAGCTGGCTGGCGTCCTCGCGCTCATAGGCGGCGCTCACCGTCACCCCGACGGGCAGCACCGTGCCGGCCTTCACCCCGGCCGTGGCCTGCGCGATATGGCTGGTCGAATGATCGAAGACGTCGAGCTTGGGGCTTCCCGCCGCCACGCCGGTGGCCCCCGGCGCCTCGACCTTGGTATAGCCGAAGCGGTAGCTTGCGCCGACGCTCACCGGGCCGACATGAGTGGCCAGCGTCGGGCCGGCATAGGCCGAATAGACCTGGGCGATATTGTCGACATTGCCGGCGAGCACGCCAGGCGCCGCGCCGCGGATATCGGACCGGGCGCGCGTCGCGATCGCGCCGCCTTCCACGCTGAAGCCCGGCGCGACCTTCACCGCGGCGCGCGCGAGCCCGCTATGGACATCGTCGTCGCCGACCTTCTTGTCCCACGAAATGCGCCGCTCGTAGCGATAGCTGACCTGCACCTGGGTCCGCCTGGTCTGGATCGAGGCATCGATCCCCGCCGCGACGGTCGAGTAGGTCAGGACGTCACCCGTCTGCAGGTCCGAGGTCAGCACCTGGCCGATCTCGATATAGGGCGCGATCGACTTGTGCCGCTCGCCCTGCTCGGCGCCCGCCGGCGCAGCGAGAAGCACGGCGCCGATACCCGCGCCGATGATGAGCGCCCGCGTCATGCCGCGTCCTCCTGGCCGTAATAGCTGCCGAACCGGCGGCCGCCCGGCGCGAACGACACGGCGTTCAGCACCAGCTGGATATGCTCGCACCCGTCGAGCTGCGCGACCGCTTCGCGCAGGTCGCCCTCGCTGGTGCGGTCGGCGCGGACCACGAGCATCACCTGCCCGGCATGAGTCGCCAGAACCGACGCCGGCGATGCCGCGAGCACCGGGGGCGAATCGAAGATCACCAGCCGCTTCGGATCGGCCGCCAGCAGCGCGGCGATGATCTCGCCGGTCCGCTTGCTCGCGAGCAATTCGGTGTCGGTGTTGGATTTGGTCCCGGCCGGCAACAGGCTCAGCTGCGGGATATCGGTGCGGATCACGCACGCCTCGATATCGACCTGCGGGTCGGCCAGCGCATCGAGCAGGCCCGGCCCGTCCTTCAGGCCCAGCCGCTTCATCACGTCGGGCTTGGCGAAATCGGCATCGACCAGCAGCACCTCGACATCGCGCTCCGCCGCCATCGCGATGGCGAGGTTGATCGCGCAGTAGGTCTTCCCGTCATTGGGCTTGGCCGAGCAGACCAGCACGGTGCGCGAGCGGTCGCCATCGCTTGCCTTCACCGCGCGCGCGGTCTGGAGCAGCTGGCGCTTCACCTGCCGGAACTCCTCGACCAGCGCGCCGATCGGCGCACCGGGCACGAGCAGCCCCTGTTCGGCGAGCAGCGCCCGGTCGATCGCCACGCCGGTGCCTGTAGTCCGGGCGGTCGGGCGCGACGCGGGCTCGGGCAGCGGTGCCGGCGCCGCGACGGGCGCGCGGATCGGCAGCGGCTCGGGGCGAACCGCTTCCGGTGCCGGCTGCCCGCGCAGCTGCGCGCCGAAATCATAGATCTCGGCCGCGCGCTCGAGCAGCGATCCGGCCTTCTTGCGGGGCGTGAGGTCGTTCATGCCGCCAGTCCCCGTTGTAGCATCTCGACGCCGAGCAGGGCGACATAGGCCAGCGCCAGCGCGCCGGCACCGCCCCCGAAATAGGCCAGCTTGCGCCGCCGCGAGGCGATCTGCGCGCGGGTCACCATCTCGCCGATCGATCCGATCACCGGCATGCCGGTCGCGCGTTCGAGCCGCCCCGCCGTCGCGAAGGTGGTCCGCAGCTGCCCCATCGCGAAGGCTGCGCCGATTCCGCCGCAGATGCCGGCCAGCAACACGCCGGTCAGCAGCATCGGCCGATTGGGCGAGGTCGGCACGCGTGGCGCGCTCGGTGGATCGATCACGCTGAACTTGATCGAATCGGTCTGGGTCTGGGCCTGGCCGCGCAGCTTGATCGCCTCGCGATCGGCCAGCAGCTTGCTATATTGGTCCTTCAGCACCTGATAGTCGTTCTCGATCTGCGACTGCTCGGCGGCGACCGCCGGGTCGCCCGCGAGCTTGGCGTTGATCTGGTCGAGATCGGACTGGAGCTGGTTCTTGCGCATGGTCAGCGCGGCAACGGTCGCCTGCTTGTCCGCCTGCATCGACTTGAGCGACAGATAGAGCGGGTTGTTCGCGCCGCCCCCGGCGCTCGCCGGCTCGTTGCGGGCCGCTGCCTGCGCCGCCGCCAGCTGGTTCCTCAGCGCGATCACGTCGGGATGATTCTCGGTATAGCCGCGCGCGCGCGCTTCGCCGAGCTGGCCCTGGATCGCCGCGAGCCGGGCCCGGGCCGGGCCGCTCGTCGCGACGCCGCCCGCAACCGTTGCCGGCGTTCCGGCCATCTGGCCGCTCAGCGCGGCCAGGCTCGATTGCGCGGCGGCGAGATCGCTGTCGACCTGGGCCATCTGCGTGCGCGCAGCGCCCATCCGGTCGGTCAGCGAGCCGGAGCCCGGCAGCGAGCCGAGGTAGCGGTTCTGGAAATCCGCGCGCTTCGCCTCGGCATCCTGCAGCTGCTTCTGGCGCTGCGCCAGCTGGGCATCGAGAAAGGACAGCGACTGGGTCGTTTCGTCCCGGTCGCCCGCCAGGTTCTGCTCGACGAAGATGTCGATCAGCTTCTGCACGACCTGCCGCGCCACCTTGGGGCTGGATCCCGTCACCACGATCTCGAACAGATTGTCCTGCTGCGCGGTGATCTTGATCGCCTTCTGCAGCCCGGCGACCCGGTCCGCCACGTCGCGGTCGTTGGAAACCGTGTTGGCGAGATCGGTACCGCGCACGACCTTTTCGAGATTGACCGCCGAGGTCAGCGTCTGGCGGACGGTATCGATGTCCTTCTGCTGGTCGGCCGCGGTGATGCCGACGGCGCTTGGCAGCACGGTCTGCATCTGTACGAACACCCGCGCGCGCGATTCATAGCTGTTCGGAATCTGGGACACGAACAGCCAGCCGACCACCGCGATCGCCCAGGCGACCGCAAGCGCCAGCCAGCGCCGCGTCCAGACCGCGTGGATCGCGATCCTGATCTCGTCGTAAAGGCCGTTCATCCCCCCGGCGCCCCCTAGAACATGCTCTCGGGGATGATGATCACGTCGCCCGGCTCCAGCCGCACATTGGCGCTCGAATCGCCATTCTTGAGCAGGCTGGAGAGCTTGATGTTATATTCGACCTGCTTGCCCGTGTTCCGGTCGTAGCGAACGAGCTTCGCCCGGTTGCCCGCCGCATATTCGCTCAGGCCGCCGACGGCGATCATCGCGTCGAGCAGCGTCATGTTCGCGCGATACGGGATCGAGGCCGGCTTCTCGGTCGCGCCGACGATGCGGACCTGCTGGCTGAAGGTGCCCGAGAAATTCTCGACGATCACCGAGACGATCGGATCCTTGATATATTCGCCCAGCGCGATCTTCATGTCGTCGGCGAGCATTGCCGGCGTCTTGCCGACGGCGGGCATGTCGCTGATCAGCGGCGTCGTGATCCGGCCGTCGGGGCGCACCTGCACCTTCGCCGACAATTCCGGATTGCGCCACACGAAGATATTGAGCTGGTCGAGCGGGCCGATGACATATTCCTCGCCCGGCTGTTCCTGGGTCGCGACGAAGGCGGCCGGCGGCAGCTGGCCAGCACCGCCGCCGCTCGCACAACCGTTGAGCATCAGGGCGCCGACGGATATCAGCGCCAAGCCCTTGAAACTACCAGAAAAACCCATTGCACAAACCTCCCGCCGCGAGGAATCTGCCGGTGACGTCACTCCGGCAGGCCCGCGGCAATGGTCCGGTTATGGGACGGAAGAGGTGAAGATTGCGTTAGGAGTATCGGCCTGGCCCGCCAGGACCTCGCCCGGCAGCGCATGCCCGAGAAAGGCCGACGGGCTCGCGGAGAGGCCATAGGCCCCAGCCATGAAGATCGCGATCACGTCGCCGGGCGCGGCGACCGGCAAGGTCACCCGGTCCGCGAGCCGGTCGAGCGGCGTGCAGAGGCAGCCGACGACGCTAACCGTTTCCACCGGCGCGTCTTTTCCAGCCGTCGCCACCGCGACGGGATAGTTGCGCTTCACGACCGTCCCGAAATTGCCCGATGCCGCCAGCTGGTGGTGCAGCCCGCCATCGACCACCAGGAACGTCTCGCCCCGGCTGTCCTTCCGGTCGATCACGCGGGTCAGATAGACCCCGCATTCGCCGACCAGCCAGCGCCCCAGCTCGATCGCGAACCGGGCGCCCGCGAGGCTCTCGGGCAATGCCGCCATGCGCTCCGCCAGTGCCGCGCCGATCGCCTCCACGTCGAGCGGCACTTCGCCGGGGAAATAGGGGATGCCGAACCCGCCGCCCAGATTGACCAGTGGCGGCATGACGCCAACCTGGTCCGCCAGCCGCCCGGCCAGCGCCAGGGTCTCGGCCTGGGTCTCGATGATCGCCTGGGGATCGAGCGCCTGCGAGCCCGCGAAGATGTGGAATCCCCGCCAGTCGGCGCCGGCGGCGATCACGCGCTTCGCCAGCGCGGCGGCACGATCGGCATCGATCCCGAAGGGCGAGGCCCTGCCCCCCATGCGCATGCCGGATCCGCGCAGCTCGATCTCGGGATTGACCCTGACGGCCAGGCGCGGCGTGACGCCAAGCCGCGCCGCCGCCGCCAGGGCGCGATCGGCCTCGCCCTCGGACTCCAGGTTGAGCGTCACGCCCGCCGCGATCGCCGCGGTCAGTTCGTCATCGCGCTTGCCCGGACCGGCAAAGCTGATCGCCGCCCCCGGCTTCGCCGCGAGCGCCAGCGCCATTTCGCCGCGGGAGGCGATATCGAGCCCGTCGACGAGCGGCGCGATCGCCGCGATCAGCGGCACGAACGGGTTGGCCTTGATCGCATAATGCACGTCGAGGCCGGCCGGCATCGCCGCGCGCAGCCGCGCGATCCGCGCCGCGACGATCGCGACGTCATAGACGAACAGCGGCGTGTCGCCGGCATCGGCGATCCAGTCCCCGGCGCGCCGGCCGGCGATCAGCAGCGGCGCCGATCCGCGAAATTCCGCCGGTATCGTTCCCATCGGCTTCACGACGTCATCTCCGCCTTCAGCGCCGCCCGGTCGAGCTTGCCGTTCGCATTGCGCGGCATGGCGTCGCGCCAGACATAGCGTGACGGCTGCATGAAGCTCGGCAGGTCGCGCCGCAACCGGTCGCGCAACCGCGCCTCCGCGCCGGCCGCTTCTCCGTTCGCCCGCACCACGACCATGATCGCCTGGCCGAGCCTGGCATCGGGCACGCCGAGCGCCACCGCCTCGGCCGCCTCGCCGCCGGCCAGCACTGCCTCCTCGATCTCGGTCGGGCTGATGCGATTGCCCGCGCTCTTGATCATCTCGTCGTCACGCCCGACGAAGCGGAGCAGCCCGTCCGCCCCTTCGATCACCGTGTCGCCAGACCACACCGCCATGCCGCCATGGCGGGACCATGCCGGCGCCGGGCGGAACCGCTGCGCCGTCCGTTCCGCATCGCGCCAATAGCCCTGCGCCACCAGCGGCCCGGCATGGACCAGTTCGCCCGGTTCCTCGGGCGCGGCGCGGCTTCCGTCGCGGCGCACCGCCATCACCTCGGCAAAGGGAATGGCGCGGCCGATCGCCTGCGGATGCGCATCCACCAGCTCCGGCGCGAGATAGGTCGATCGAAACGCCTCGGTCAGCCCGTACATCGGATACAGGTCCGCCGCAGGGAAGCGCTCCCGCAACCCGCGTACCATGGCCGGGGTCAGGGCCCCGCCCGAATTGGTCAGGCGCTTCAATCGCCTCGCCGTCTCCGCCGGCCAGTCGGCCTCGAGCAGTTGCACCCATAGCGGCGGCACCCCCGCCAGCGTCGTGACGTCGAAGCGGTCGACTGCCTTGATGACGTCGCGGGCCGTCAGATAGTCCAGCGGCGCCACCGCCGCCCCCGCCGCCCAGGTCGAGAAAAGCTGGTTCTGGCCATAATCGAAGCTGAGCGGCAGCACGCCGAGCACCCGGTCGGCCGGCGTCAGCTTCAGATAATGCGCGACCGAGATCGCGCCGAGCCACAGATTGGCATGGCTCAGCATCACGCCCTTCGGCCTGCCGGTGGAGCCGGACGTGTAGAGAATCGCGGCCAGCGCGCCGGGGTCGGCCGCGCTTGGCGGCATGACGTCACTGCCTTCGCCGACCTCGTCCTCCGTCGCCGTCCGGCATGCAGCGGGAACATCGCCCGGCTCCAGCGCGCTGCGCCGCGCGTCCTGCGTCACCAGCAGCGCGGCGCCGCTATCGGCAAGGATATGCGCCACCTGCGCCCGTTTGAGCACTGGATTGATCGGCACATGGATCAGCCCGGCGCGCGGCGCAGCCATCGGCAGCACGCAGGCCAGCCGCGTCTTGGGCAGCCATGAGGCCACGCGCGATCCCGGCGCCAGTTGCAGCCCCGCCAGCCAGCCCGCGACCGCGCCGGTCAGCGCCTCCAGCCCGGCATAGTCCAGCGCCCCGGCGCGATCGATCAGGGCCATGTCCTGCGCCCGCCCACGCAGCGGCAGGGCGTCGATCGGTTTCGGGACGGGATCGAGCGGGATCATGGGCCCTGATACGCACCCTGCGGCCGCACTGCCAAGGCCCGCACTTGGCATCCCGCCCCCCTTTCTCTAACGGGCGAGGCTCATAGGGGCGAACCCGGGGTCTGCAGTGCTTCCTGACGATATTGCCGAAATCGATGCCACCGTTCGCGGAGTCCTTCGCGACGTCCTCGGCCTGAGCGAAGAACGCGTCGCTGCGTTTCGCAGCGAGACGCCGTTGTTCGGCGCCCTGCCCGAACTCGACTCGATGGCCGTGGCCGGCATGCTCACCGAGCTCGAGGAGCGCCTCGGCATCCTGATCGAGGATGACGAGGTCGACGGGGAGATGCTCGAGAGCTTCGGCGCGCTCGTCCGCTTTGCCGCCACCAAGGCCAATCAATGAAGGTCGTGCCTTGATCGATCACTATGACTGGCCCGGCGGGCGCGAGGCGATGTTGCGCTTCGGCCCCGCCACCGGCCCGGTCGTGATCGCGGCGATGCCGCTGTTCGAGGAAGCCAATCGTACCCGCGCTTTCATGGTCTCGATCCTGCGTGCCCTGGCGGAACGCGGGATAGCGAGCGTGCTGCCCGATCTGCCCGGCACCGGCGAAAGTCTCATCGAGACCGAGGATGCCATTCTAACTGACTGGACCACCGCCTTTTCGTCCCTCACCGATATGCTGTCCGCGGAGCGGTCGGCGGTTCATGGCCTCGCCCTCCGGGGCGGCGCGCTGGTCGATGTCACTGCACGCCTCGCCACCCGGTGGCAGTTCGCCCCCGCTTCGGGCGACATGCTCGTCCGCGATCTGCTGCGCACGCGGCTGGCCGGCGGCGAGAAGAGCCCGGCCGGCGAGGCGTTCGAGTTCTCCGGGCCGCCGGTAGAGCTTGCCGGCAACCGCATCGGCCGCGCGCTGCTCGCCCAGTTGCAGGCTGCCGAGCCGGCTGCGCGCCCGCCGCTCCGCGTGGTGCGGCTCGACAGCGATCCCCTGCCGGCCGACCGGAAGCTTGCCGGCTCACCGCTCTGGCGCCGCAGCGAGCCCGGCAATGATCCGGCGCTTGCCGCCCTCCTCGCCGACGACATAGCCGGCTGGATCGCGCCATGCGCCGGCTGATCGCCTTTCCCTGCGCCGGCGACACCCTCGTCGCGACGCTGGACGAAGGCAGGTCGACCACCGGCCTGCTCATCGTCTCGGGCGGCAACGAGATCCGGATCGGGGCGCATCGCGGCATGGCGTCGCTCGCGGCACGGCTGGCGGCAGCCGGTACGCCGGTATTCCGCTACGATCGTCGCGGTGTCGGCGACTCCACCGGCGAAAATCGCGGCTTTCTCGAATCCGCCCCGGATATCGCGGCGGCCGCGGCGACCTTCACCGCCGAAACCGGGATCAGGCGCCTCGTCGCCTTCGGCAATTGCGACGCGGCAACGGCCCTTGCGCTGTTCCACGGAGTCGCCGGGATCGATGCCCTCGTCCTCGCCAATCCCTGGGCGATCGAGGAAGCCGGCGATCTTCCGCCCGCGGCGGCGATCAGGGCGCGCTACGCCGAGCGCCTGCGCGATCCCCGGCAATGGTTGCGGCTGGCGCGCGGCGGTGTGAATATCGTCAAACTTGCCAAGGGCTTGCAGAAACTCTCTGCGAGAGACTCTTCACGGCCTGGCGATCTTTCCGGTCGCCTGATGGCTGCCTTGGCCGTAGCCGATATCCCCATCACGATCCTGCTGGCAGCGCGGGACAACACGGCACTGGCGTTCCGGAAGGCCTTGAACGAGGCAGGCGCGAAAACGGCCGCCCTCACCATCGCGCAGTGCGATACCGCCAGCCACAGCTTCGCGGCTGAAGCCGACAAGCGCTGGCTGTTCGAGCAGGTCGAATCGGCCCTGGCGCGCCTGCAATAGAGCCGCGTCGATTCAACCTTTGCCGAGCGCGCTTAGTCTCCTCCGCAACCCCGGCCGGAAATCACCCCGGCCAGCGCTCTTTCTCATCGCCGGATATCGAAGCTGAATTCCCAGTTATCCCGCGCGGATTTCTTGTTCCGCGTGAAAGGATCACCGGTCAAAACCTTGTTTTAAAACGAAACCATCACAAAGCAGCGCGTTCGACGGCACGAAAAATAAAAGTAACAGGGAAATATCAGGGAAAATCGCTCCCGGAACAGGGAAATCCCCGGCGCTACTCGGCCGCTTCGGCAACCTCGAAATCGGCTTCGGCGAGGAAGCGCTCGGCATCGAGGGCGGCCATGCAGCCGGTGCCCGCCGCCGTCACCGCCTGGCGGTAGACCTTGTCCATCACGTCGCCACAGGCGAACACGCCGGGGACGCTCGTCTTGGTCGTGCCGGTCTGGACCTTGATATAATGATCCGAATCCAGCTCCAGATGCCCGCGGAACAACTCGGTCGCGGGATGGTGGCCGATCGCGACGAAGCCGCCCTCGACATCGAGCCGGGACTTCTCGCCCGTAACGGTATCGACCAGGTCGAGCGCGACGAGGCCGGCATTGCCGCCGCCATCGACAAAGGTCTCGACTTCCTTGTTCCACAGCACTTTCACGTTCTTGTGCGCGAACAGCCGGTCCTGGAGGATCTTCTCGGCGCGGAACGAATCGCGGCGATGGATCAGCGTCACGTCGTCGCTGTGATTGGTCAGGTACAGCGCTTCCTCGACGGCGGTGTTCCCGCCGCCGATCACGGCGATCTTCTTGCCGCGGAAGAAGAATCCGTCACAGGTCGCGCAGGCGCTGACGCCCTTGCCCTTCAGCGCTTCCTCGCTGTCGAGCCCGAGCCATTTCGCCTGGGCGCCGGTCGCGATCACCAGCACGTCGCCCTGATAGACGTCGCCGCCATCGCCGATCAGCCGGAACGGCCGCCGGGTCAGGTCGACCTCGACGATCGTGTCCCACATCATCCGCGTGCCGACATGCTCGGCCTGGGCCTGCATCTGCTCCATCAGCCACGGGCCCTGGATCACGTCCTTGAAGCCGGGATAATTCTCCACGTCCGTCGTGGTCATCAGCTGGCCGCCGGGCTGGATGCCCTGCACGACGATCGGCGCCATCCCGGCGCGCGCGCCGTAGATCGCGGCGGAAAGGCCGGCTGGGCCGGAGCCGAGGATGAGCATGCGGGTCGTGTGAGTGGTCATGGATTCGTCCGTGATGGGGCCCGCGCATCTAGGGGCGATCGGGGCAGGCTGGCAACATGGCGACGACGACCCGGCACTGGAATGGGCGCTGAGCGCAATTTTACTTTCAGGCCGTCAACCGCGCCGCGTGCCAGGCGACATGGTCGGCCATGAAGGTCGAGATGAAATAATAGCTGTGGTCATAGCCCGGCTGGATCCGCAGCGTCAGGTCGATCCCGGCCGCCTTGCACGCCTCGCCGAGAAGCTCGGGCTTGAGCTGCTCCTGCAGGAACGCGTCCGCCCCGCCCTGGTCGACCAGGATATCCGGCACGCGCGCGCCGTCGGCGATCAGCGCGCAGGCGTCATAAGGGCGCCAGGCCGCGCGGTCGGCGCCGAGATAGCCGGTCAGCGCCTTCTCGCCCCAGGGGCAGTGGAGCGGGGACACGATCGGCGCGAAGGCCGAGACGCTGCGAAAGCGCCCGGCATTGCGGAGCGCGATCGTCAGCGCGCCATGGCCGCCCATCGAATGCCCGGTGATGCCCTGGCGGGCGAGGTCGGCCGCCGGAAACTCGGCGGCGATCAGCGCGGGCAGTTCGTCCTCGATATAGCTGCGCATGCGGAAATTGGCCGCCCAGGGCGCTTCGGTGGCATCGACATAGAAGCCCGCGCCCTTGCCGAAGTCATATCCCTCGTCATCGGGCACGGCGTCGCCGCGCGGGCTGGTGTCGGGCGCGATGAAGATCACGCCGTGCTCGGCACAGGCGGCGCGATATTCCCCTTTCTCGGTTACATTGGCGTGGGTGCAGGTGAGCCCCGACAGATACCAGAGCACCGGCAGGGCCGCGCCTTCGGCATGGTCGGGCACGAAGACCGAAAAGGTCATCGGCGTGCCCGTCACCACCGAGTCGTGCCGGTAGACGCCCTGGACGCCGCCATGGGCGCGATTGGTCGATACGATCTCGATGGGCATGATCGTCAGGCCGGCAGCTGGCAGAACGCGCAGATCTTGTTGCCGTCCGGATCGCGCAGATAGGCGCCGTATGCCTTGCCCGGCGCATTCGCGCGCGGCCCCGGCGCGCCTTCGTCGGTACCGCCATGGGCGAGGCCCGCCGCGTGCCACGCGTCCACCGCCTCCTTGTCCGGCGCGGCAAAGCCGATCGTCCCGCCATTGGCATGGCAGGCGGCATTGCCGTCCGCCGGCAGGCCGACGCCGAAGGCGGGGCCGCCGGTCGAGTAGAAGATGCGATTGCCTGCGTCATGGCCCGCCGGAACGCCCAGCGCGCCCAGCGTCGCATCGTAAAAGGCCTTGCTGCGGGCGACGTCGTTCGACCCGACCATGGTATGTGTCAGCATGATTCAATCCTCCCCGTTTCTCGTTCAGTAGACCACGACGCTGCGGATGCTCTCGCCGGCATGCATCAGGTCGAATCCCTTGTTGATCTCCTCGAGGCTCAGCACATGCGTGATCATCGGATCGATCTCGATCTTGCCGTTCATGTACCAGTCGACGATCTTGGGAACGTCGGTGCGGCCCTTGGCGCCGCCGAATGCCGTGCCCCGCCAGTTGCGCCCCGTGACGAGCTGGAACGGACGGGTGCTGATCTCCTTGCCGGCTTCCGCCACGCCGATGATGATGCTGGTGCCCCAGCCACGATGGCAGGCCTCCAGCGCCTGGCGCATCACCGTCGTGTTGCCGGTGCAGTCGAAGGTATAGTCGGCCCCGCCATCGGTCAGCGCGACGAGGTGCGCGACGATATCGTCCACGTCCTTCGGGTTGACGAAGTGAGTCATGCCGAACTTGCGGCCCCATTCCTCGCGGGCCGGGTTGATGTCGACGCCGACGATCATGTTCGCGCCGGCCATCCTGGCGCCCTGCAGCACATTGAGGCCGATCCCGCCAAGGCCGAAGACGATGACATTGTCGCCCACCTGGACCTTCGCGGTGTTCACCACGGCCCCGACGCCGGTGGTGACGCCGCAGCCGACATAGCAGCTGGTCTTGAACGGCGCGTCCTCGCGGATCTTCGCGACGGCGATCTCGGGCAGCACCGTGAAGTTCGAGAAGGTCGAGCAGCCCATGTAATGATAGATCGGCTGGCCCTTGTAGCTGAAGCGGGTCGTGCCGTCCGGCATCAGGCCCTTGCCCTGGGTCGCGCGAATCGCGGTGCAGAGGTTGGTCTTGCCGCTCAGGCACGACTTACACTGGCGGCACTCCGGCGTGTACAGCGGAATGACATGGTCGCCCGGCTTCACCGAGGTGACCCCTGCCCCGACCTCGCGCACGATGCCGGCGCCCTCATGGCCGAGAATGGAGGGGAACAGCCCTTCCGAATCGAGGCCGTCGAGCGTGTAGGCGTCGGTGTGGCAGATGCCCGTCGCCATGATCTCGACCAGCACTTCGCCGGCCTTCGGGCCCTCGAGATCGAGCTCGACGATCTCCAGCGGGCGCTTGGCCTCGAATGCAACGGCTGCGCGAGTCTTCATGCAGGTATCTCCTTCTCCGACGGGCCATGCCGCAACGGTGCGAACCATGCCCATTCCAAGTGCAATGGCGCGATAACAAAAAGCGAAGGATTGGGAAGGCGAAACCGCCCGGCGAGCGGAAATGGCGCGTATTCGCCGCGTTTGGACCTTTCGCGGCGGCGCTACCGAAATGGTAGCGGAGGAGGGACTTGAACCCCCGACCCCAGGATTATGATTCCCGTGCTCTAACCAGCTGAGCTACTCCGCCACGCAAGGGCGCTTTCACCGCGAGGCGCGGGCTATAGAAACGAGGCGCGGGGCGGTCAAGCGAACATATGCCGTGAAAGCGGCGCCCAGGGCCCGCCGCGGTACCACCAGCTCGCCAGCCCGGCGATCGCGACCGGCCGCGGCATGAATTCGGCTTCCAGCATCCGCTGCAGGGTCCGCGCTTCGTCGGGAGGAACCTTGTTCTGGATCGTCACATGCGGTCGCCACCCCGCCGCGTCCTGCGGCGTCAGCAGCGGGCCGAATGCATCGGCGAGGCGGTCGCGGATCACCTCGAGTCCGGCGCTCTCGATCCGGAAGGCGACGCCACTGCCCAGCCCGATCAGCCCGGCCACCCGTGCGGCGGGCGGCCGCACGCCGCGCGTCTCCCCGGCCAGCCGCTGTTTCAGCTCGCGCTCGAGCGACGGCGCGAGATGGTGGAACATGGTCAGGTGCGCCTCGAGCTGGTTGCGCTCGGGCGGAAAGTGCCGGCGGCGCAGGGCATCGAACCAGGCGGCATCGGCCTTGCCCAGCAACGCCGTCACGATGATCGGCGCCGCCTGGTTCATCGCGCGCTCAAATCTCGAGCTGGCTGCCGAGTTCGACCACGCGATT
>CAISGR010000156.1 GCA_903884945.1 uncultured bacterium | reverse complement strand
GACGCTGCTGGCCAAGCTGCAGCGGATCGGGGCGGCATAGGGCCGGGGCTCCTCGGCATCAGGCGCGTCACCCTCGTTCAGGGATCGACATCAGCCGGGCGCGCCCTGCCGTCGCCATGGCTCCCCGGGCGCCGTGACATAGGTGGCGACCACATGGCGCCAGGGAATGACGGGCAGCAGGACGATCACGAGCGCGCAGGCGAAGATGGTTTCCGCGGTTCCCGCGTCGACCCGGTGCCCGAGCCAGAGCGGCAGGGCGACGCGCGACAGCCACAGGGCTTTCCAGGCCAGTTCGAAGAGCAGCAGGGGCAGCATCCGGAGCGGGTAGCGCAGTCCCAGCACCGATAGCGCGGAAAGCGCGCCGAGCATGGCCACCACTACGCCGCGTGACAGCCCCCAGTGGCTCGCCGGATCGAGGATCTCGGGCCACAGGGTGAGGCCGAGCCCGACGGCGATGAGCAGATAGCCTGCCCGGAGCAGGTTGAGGCGGAAGACGGAAATCCCGGTCATCGTGAAGGCCTTATGGGAAGATGAAGAAATGGGGCGATGAGCTCGTCTGTGATGAGTCTGGGCTAAGGATCTGCCATCCCTTGCTTTATGCATCCTGGTCGAAGACGAGGATTTCGCCCGGCTGGCATTCGAGCACCGTGCAGATCGCCTCCAGCGTCGAGAAGCGGATCGCCTTGGCCTTGCCGGTCTTGAGGATCGACAGATTGGCCAGGGTGATATCCACCGCCTCCGACAATTGCGTCAGCGACATGCCCTTGCGCGCCATCGCTGCGTCCAGCGTCACCTTGATCGGCATGGCTCAGACGGTCCCTTCGAGCTCGTCGCGCATGACGGCGCCGGCGGCGAAGATCCGGCTCAGCACGAACACCATCAGCACGGCGATCCAGCCGCCGATGGAGACGCTGCCGTGCGGCGCCGCGCTCCCCAGCGCGGGGTAGAAGCGGATCAGCAGGGCGGCCGGAATATCGAGCAGCTGCAGGGCGAGGAGCGCCCAGCCGATCGTCCGGAGATGGCGGGCATTCGCCACGACGAACGGATCGCCGGCCCGCGCGCTGGCGATGATCTGCCCGAGCGCCGCCAGCAGCCAGAGCGTGATCGCGCCGCCGGCGATGCCGATCAGGATTTCGAGGCGGCCGCCGGCGAGCAGCGACGCGACGTCCGCATCGGGGCCGGGCTGGAGCAGCGCGGCGATGAACTGCCTCGGAAGGGCAAGGCTGAGCAGCAGGCCGATCACGACTGCGGCGAGGAACAGGCGATTGAGCCATGAGGCGATCCGGACGACCAGCGCCGCGGTGTTTATCAGGCGATCTCGATTTTGCATGGGGGGCTCCTTATCGATAAACGATAAGAGCGGGCGGGGCGGGGTGTCAAGGATATTTATCGATAATCGATATATCGTCGGGTGCGGCGGGGACGCGGGCGCTGGTCGGCAGGCGGCTGGAGGGAAAGGTTGGGGCGGTCTATCGGAGCGCGGATTCGATATCCGTCTTTGCGAAATCATCGCCGATATAGAGCAGGGGGCAGGCGTGCTCCTTCGCGATGGCATAGGCGAAACAGTCGCCGAAGTTGAGGCCGGCGGCGTGCCGGCCCTTGCCGTAGTGGCGAAAGGCGGCTGCAGCCGCGCTCGCCCGCTTCGCAGTAAGGTCGACCACAATCGGGGCGAGACGATCGAGCGTCGCCTGCATTGCCTCGGCGATGTTCCGACCCGTCGCGACGATCAGGGTTTCGGTCAGGGTGGGCGCGGCGATCAGCAACTCGTCCGTGTCGCTCAGGGCGGCGATGCAGCGGTCCGCCGCCGGTTCGCCCAGGGCGACGGCCATCAACGCTGACGTATCGACGACGATCCTGGCCATGCTCAGGCCGGCAGGCCGCGATCGTCATAGAGCCAATCCTGGCTGCGGGCGGCATCAGGCCCGTCGAGCGCATGGCGGCCGGCCTCCCGAAGCGCGAGCAGGGCGGCGCGCTTTTCGTCGCGGCTCGGCTTGCCGTGCACGGGCACGAGACGAACTGCCGGCTGACCGTGACGGGTGAGGATGACCTCGTCACCCGCCTCGGCGCGGCGGACGAGATCGGTCAGCAGGGCCTTGGCTTCGGAAACGGAGATTTCCATCGGGCATTCCTTTGGTCCAACTGATAGACCAAATTCGGCCAATCGTCAAATCCGGGAGGTCCGCAGCGCGGGCGTCGTTCAGGCTTCCTGATCCCTGAGCCGGAAATGAAACAACCGGCTCGGCCCGTCTTCGGGGAGCAGGAACAGGTCGCGGCCCTTCAGCGCCATGCCTTCGCCCGTATAGGGCCGGGCGCGGTCGGTGACGCCGGTGCGGGCCGTCCGCGCGAGCTTCATCGACGGCCAGTCGATCCAGTCGATCGTCCCGCTGAGCGGCGTGACCAGGCCGCCCGCGACGAGCTGGCCGCCGACGATCTTCATGTCCTGGTAGCGCGTGGCGAAGGGGTTGGGCACGACGCGAAGCTGCTTCCCGCTGGGCAGATCGAAGATGCGCAGCAGCCGGCTGTCCCAATTGCCCGCGATGAGCGTGTGGCCCGCGACCGCGACGCACCCGAGATGGTCGGCGACCGGAATCCGGCGGCGGACCCGCAGGCTGCCGGTGTCGATCTCCTCGAGCGTGGCGGAGCTGTCCGGCGCCATTTCCGCCACGGCGACCCAGATCGATCCCTGGTGGAGCGACAGCCCGCCGGGATGATAGCGGGGCCCGTCCGTCAGCTCCACGCGCCGCAATATCCTGCCGCTGCGCCGATCGAATTCATGGAGATAGCCCCGGCGGTTGGCGAGATCGACCGAGGTGATCCAGATGCGCCGGCTGTCGAGATCGACCCCCTGGACGTGGAACACCTCGCCGTCGAGGGGGAGGACATCCATGAGCTGGGCGTGCTGGATCGGCTCGCCGGTTTCCTGCTGGGCGGTGGCGGCCGTCAGGCTCAGCAACAGCAGGGAGGCGGCGGTGAGGGTGGTCCGGATCGTCTTGCGGGTCATCTCGTGTCGCCTCCGGGGCTTGCGGTGCATCAGCAGCGGATGCGCGCCCGGTAGCGCCGGTTTGCGACGGTGATGTGAATGGCGGAAACCGCGGCGCGCGGCGGGGGCGGCGGGCGCTAGTCGGGCGCTCCGGCCAGCCCGATCTTCCGTGCCCGTTCCGGCAGATCCGGCGCGAGCGCGATGGCGGCCGCGATGTCCGCCCTGGCCTGGGCGGCAAGGCCCTGCTTCCGTTCGATGATGCCGCGGCCGTAGAGCGACCAGGCGAGCTTCGGCTCGATCGCCAGCGCGGCCTGGTAGTCCGCCAGCGCCTTGTCGAGATCGTTGTCGCGCAGGCGGGCGAGGCCGCGGCTGTCGAGATAGGCGGCGGTGTGGGGCCGCAGCTTCAGCGCGCGATCGCAATCGGCGATGGCCTTGTCGAGATCGTGCCCGGCCAGCGCGCGGACCCAGCAGCGGCCGTTGAGCGCGCCCGGCATCCGGCTGTCGTCCGGATGGGCGGCGATCCAGCGATCATATTGCGGGATCGCGGCATCGAGATCGCCGATCGCTTCATAGGCATGGCCAAGCTCCAGGCGCTTGTCGGACGGCGCGGGGAGGACGCGATCGGCCGAGTCGAGATCGGCGCGGGCGGCGGCCCTGTCTCCGCCGCGCAGCCGCAGACTGGCGCGGAGCAGCAGCGCATCGGCATGGTCGGGCCTGAGCGTCAGGGCGCGCTCGAGATCAGCCATCGCCATCGGGCGCTGCCTCGTCCGCAGCAGGACGAGCGCGCGCTGATAGCGATAGTCCGCATTGTCCGGCGCCAGTTCGCAGGCGCGGGTGAGGTCGGCGAGCGCCGAGACGAAATCGAGCCGGGCGGCACGGGCATTGCCGCGCAGGCTGTAGTCAGCGGCAGTGACGGGCTCGGGCCCGTCAGCCGGCTTCGCCTCGGGCGGCGTTGAAGCGCCGGGCGCGGGCGGGGCGGGCGGGATCGGCGTGGCGGCGCTGGCCATCGCCCCGGGGCCGGGCGCGCGCCGTTCCTGTGGCCTGATGCTCAGATCGAACACCTGGCCGCCATTATAGGTGAAATATAGCCGGTGCTGTGCGTTCGAGACATAGACGCGGTGCGACAGGAAGAAATCGGCGCCGAGCAGCATATCGAAATCGACATCGCCGAGATCGCCGAAGCGCAGATGGATCTTCCGGATTTCCTCGTCGCCGATCTTGAGGCCCTGAAAGGCGCCGATCCAGGTCTGCACCGAGTGGCGGCCGAGGCCGCTGCTGAAGCCGGCGCTGGTGACGCCGGGCGAGTCCGGCTTGACGCCGGCCCGCGCGGCGGCCGAGCGCGTCAGCATCGAGACGGGGGCGCCGGTATCGAACACCGCGCGAATCTTCACGCCGTTGAGGAAGACAGTGCCGGCGGTGTGGAAGTGCGCCGCCGTCGGCGTTTCGATGTCGAGCTGCGAGAAGGGCTTGCCCGCCGCCCAATAGGCCAGGACGGTGTGGGCGCAGTTGTGCGGCTTGAACAGGCGGATCGCCGCATTGGCGAGATCATATTCGACATCGTCGACGCCGAGGATGTTCTGGCCGAGCAGGCCGGTCCTGCCGCCGACCTCGCTGCCGCCGACCAGGAACTGGACATTGTGGAGAAGGGCCGGGCCGAGCCCGAAATCCTTCGACGTCGCGACGGACATGTCCGCACTGCCGCCAATGCCCCTCACGAAGAAGCCGGCCGGCGCGGGCCGCAGCTTCAGCCCGAGCTCGGCGGCCGAGCCGGGGGAGATCGAGCTGTAAAAGGCGCCGCTGTCAGCGATGAAGGTGACCGCATGGCCGTTGATCGTGGCGGGCACCGTGGGGCGGAGGCCGGCCATGGTGACGGGAAATTCGAGGAATTTGTCGACGGCGCATTTGCTTTCCGCGGCGGCGGCCCCGGAAGGCGCGGCGGCCGCGAGCGCGGCGAGGATTGCGAGCAATGTCCGCACTTTAGGCTCCTTGAGGAGAGTCGTCGGCTGATGCGGTGTTCGCGCGGCGGCGGGGCCGGGTCAAGGGGGGCGGATGGGTTTGCGGGGGAGGGGCGTCTGGCGGGCGCGTGGGGTCTCGGCGTGATTGCGGTTGGGGCAAGGGGCCGTCGCCCGCGGCATCGTCATGCGCCCGCAGAACAGGGCGAAACAGGGCGCGATATTTTTTCTGCCCTGTTATCGGTCGATTCGTTGGCAAAATCGGCTAAATTCGTCTTTTGAAAACAGGGGGTTGGATGTCCCTTGCCCTGTTCCGTCGATAACAGGGCGGTTGTTGGAAATAACAGGGCACGCGGTTGGAAATAACAGGGCACGCGGTTGGAAATAACAGGGGCGGGCATTCGGATGGCCTTCGGATCCTGAGAAAGAGCGCGACGGGGGGCGGGGCCGCCGTTCGTTATCATGGTGCAGCACCGTCTCCCGGGATTGAATCGATCGACGGCGGGCATGGCCGGGATGAAGCCGGCTTCGAGCGGGGAACGGCGCGTCGGCGCGATCGCGGCGCCTGGCCCGCGATCGAGCCAGTTACCGGCATGAGCCAATCGTCTAGACTGACGGCGATGAAGGGGCTGGCAATAACGCTGATTGGCTTCGCTGCAGCAGGAACTGCCCTGCCATCGGGTATGGACAAGCCAAGACGCTTGCGTCCGCGAGCATGGCCTGAAGCATGGCGGTTACCCAGCCCTTCTCCGCGCCGTTAAGATTCGGAATGCATCGGGGCGGTATTCTGGTTCGTGCGGCCCTAGTCTAGGCGTTGGCGACCGCCTCCGCGCACCAGGCCATTTCGGTAATCCCCGGAGAGTGCGAATTATAATTGACATAGTGCCAGGCCGGCGTCGAGGAATAGAGCTTCAGGCTGTAATCGGACCCGGCCTGATCGGTGAAGGTCAGCTCGAGCCAGCCCGACCCGAAGCCCGCGGGGCCCTGGCCATATACCCAGATGCCATAGGCGAAGCCCTCATAGGAGGGCGGCGGCTGATTGGTGACATAGGCGCTGGTGACGGCGGCGCCGTGCGGCCCGACCACGCAGCTCGACAGATCGGCGCTGCCGTTGATCGCGAGCCAGCCGCCCTCGGGCAGCAATGGCGTCGTGCCGAGCGCCGAGCCCTCTTCCATGCCGCAGGTGGTCGACGTGAAATCCGCGCCGGTGGTGGTGGGCTGATCGCCCGGGGCGGTGTCGCTCATCGGTCTCGCATCGCTCATAAGCATCTCCATGGGGCCGCGGGGAGCGCCGGCATGGCGGCCGGTCCGCGGGGGCAGCGCCAAGAGGCCATGACCGGGCGGAGCGGGTAAGCCCGAATCGTGGTTAAACAGCGGAAGTCGATCTATCTTTTCGCCGTGTCGCTGAAGCGGAAGCATTTGTGGTGAGGTGCGTGCCGCCGGGGTTTGAGGTGATCGGGCACGGCGCCGCAATCCTGAGCACGCGGGGAGGGCCGGCGCGAGGCGGGGTTGGGGGGGCAAACAAACGCGCTGCAATCTGTCGCCCCGCCGTCCGCGCCCCGTCGAGGCCCGGGAACGACCCCAGGCCTGGGCCAGTCAGCTCGGCTCCCAGCGCATTTCGGTGATGCCGGGAGAGTCCGAGTTGTAATCGACGAAATGCCATCCCGGCGTCGAGGAATAGAGCTTCAGCTTATAATCGGATCCGGTCTGATCGGTGAAGGTCAGCTCGAGCCAGCCCGATCCGAAGCCGGAAGGCCCCTGGCCATATACCCAGACGCCATAGGCAAGGCCTTCATACGCCAGCGACGGCTGATTGGTGACATAGACGCTGGTGACCGAGGCGCCGTCCGGCCCGACCACGCAGCCCGAAAGATCGATGCTGTTGTTGATCGCGAGCCAGCCGGCCTCGGGCAGCAACGGCGCCGTGCCGAGTGCCGAGCCGGACTCCGCGCCGCAACTGGTCGAAGTGAAATTCGCCCCCGTGACGGTGGGCTGATCGATCGGGGGCGTGTTGCTCATCGGTTGCGTATCGCTCATAAGCACCTCCATGCGGCTCGCGGGAGCGCCGGTGCGGCAGGTCCGGGGAGCCCTGGCCCAAGAGGCCATGGCCGGGCCGGGGTGGTAAGCCCGGATCGTGGTTAAAGAGCGGGAGTCGATCTATCTGTTCGCCGTGCGGCCGCGGCGGGGCCGGGGGGAGCGCGACAGTGCACGCGTCCGTGGCTGATGGCCGCGGGCCACGGGGGTGGGAGGTCAGTTGATTGGACTGCCCCCGGAGCTCCATCCCGGGCGCGCGCCATCTGCCCGATGCGGCGCGGGCCGCGTTGCCGGCAGCCTGAACGTCGCGGGCTTGGGCATGCGCCGGCACCGCAATCCCGATACCGTGCTGCCTAACCCGCGCGATCCGCACCATGGAACACCAGGTCGCCCTGCCGGCGCACCGAGATGCGCGCGATCAGGCCGTCGCGCAGGGCATAATCGACGAACACGCGCCCCTCGATCCGGTCACCCTGCCGCATCGGGCGGAGCGCGAAGGCCGGCGCGTCGGCGATGGCGGTGAAGCACATCGTCGCGTCGAGCGTGATCGCCGTGTCGCTGGCCTCGACCGAATGGATGGTGAGGCGTTCGCGCACCGTCTCGAACATCGGGCCATAGAATCCGACAATGGCATCGGGCCCGCGGAGCGGCGGGATCTGCGGGTTGAGGGTGAGCACGACATCATCGGCATAGAAACGCCGGAACCGCGCGCAATCCGCGTTGCTGAACGCCGCGACATAGGCATGGAACGCGGCGACCTGGCTCGGATGCGCGCCGAGCAGGGGGAGGCGGGTGACGCCTTTCCCCGGCGGCCACGTCATCGATTTGAGCTCGGCCACCTTGCCGCCCTGGAGCCGGTAGGTGACGAAGAACTTGACCGTCACGCTGTCTCCGGGGTGAAGATGCCCGAAGGGGAAATCGGCGCGCTCCCGGGTCGCGTGGAAATCCATGTCCAGCTCGGCGAAGAGGTGATCGGCGTCGCGCAAGACCAGCTGCGGGCGCATCACTTCGCGAACGCCATCATGCGCCCATTCGAGGAAAGCGAGCAGCTGATCGCTGCCGTGATAATCGCGCGCGCCGCCCGTGAAGCGCACGTCCTTGCAGAAGAAGCGATCGACCAGCGCGCGGTCGTCGCCCGTGTTGAACAGCGCCTCATAGGCCGCGTAGTCCATCGTCTGTGCCCCCTCCTTGCGCCGTCTCCCGCGGCGCGTGTTGCGACGCAGGCTAGGCGAGACGGTGGCCGACGGCCAGCGGGCGATGGGGGTTTTGGCCGAACCACTTTTGCGCCCGTTCCAGTGACTATGCACTCGCCTCTGGTTCACGATCGGCGGCTACAGGATTTGGCGGGTGAATAAGGCACCGCAACCCTGGAGGAAAGCGGGCGCGGTGGTTGGGGCGTGCCGGTGACAGCGTGCATCGGCGTCAGGCGATCGCGGATTCGATATCCGTCTTCGCGAAATCATCGCCGATATAGAGCAACGGGCAGCTATGCTCCTTTGCCGCGGCATAGGCGAAGCAGTCGCCGAAGTTCAGACCGGCGGCGTGCCAGCCTTTGCCGTACTGGCGATACGCGGCTGCCGCCACGCTCGCCCGTTTCGCGGTAAGGTCGATCACGGTTGGCGCGAGACGATCGAGCGTGGCCTGCATGGCCTCAACGATGTTGCGGCCTGTTGCGACGATCAGGGTTTCAGTCAGGGTGGGGGCCGCGATCAGGAGTTCGTCGGTATCGCTCAGGGCGGCGATGCACCGGTCCGCCTCCGGTTCGCGCAACGCGACGGCCATCAAGGCTGACGTATCGACGACGATCCTGGCCATGATCAGGCGGGCAGGCCGCGATCGTCATACAGGTAATCCTGGCTGCGCGCGGCATCCGGCCCGTCGAGCGCATGGCGCCCGGCTTCCTGAAGCGCGAGCAAGGCCGCCCGCTTTTCCTCGCGGTTCGGTTTTTCGTGTACGGGCACGAGGCGCACGGCCGGCTGGCCGTGGCGGGTGAGGATCACCTCGTCACCCGCCTCGGCGCGACGGACGAGATCGGTGAGCTGGGCCTTGGCTTCGGAAACGGAGATTTCCATGGGGAATTCCTTTGGTCTAATTGGTAGACCAAATTCGGGCGATCGTCAAATCTGTGAGGTGTGGGGCTGTCGCTTGGTTGGGTGCGGAGTTTAGGGGTTATTGCACGTGGCACCGTAACTGCCGTAGCCGCAGCTCGGCCTACCCCGAGTGGGCAATTAAGTGCACTGGCACCGTAACGCGGTAATTTTATGACAATCGATTGGCTTGGACTGGACGTAACGGATTTCCGCCGCGATAAGACAAGGCATGTTCTCGGCCATTCTTGCTACCCTGACGGCAATATTAGGTGTCGCTTTAGGCGGATTAGTTCGAGCTTGGGAGGCACGTTCCTCTCGGCGTAAGGAAGCAGATGCACTCCTGTCGGCCTTAGTTTCCGAAGTTGAGGCTATCACCCGCCTCGTAAACCATCGGCAATTTCCTGCCGCGATCGCTTCGCTTGCTGCGCAGGCGAAAGCCATCATTGATGATGGTCGGGGAGATGAGCCAGCGCCTTGGATGATCATTGAAGTTCGTCAAAATTACTTTAGCGTTTTCGACGCGTCGGTTGGGAAGGTCGGGCTCCTTCATCCATTCATGGCGGACCGGATCGCGAGATTTTACACCTATGCGAAAGCGTCCCTAGAAAACTATCATCCGCTCTCAGTGCATCAGCGGGAGGCCTCGGCAGCGGAGAAATTCGTGGTGGCAAGTAACGACTTGGAGTTGATCGGCGTAATGATGGCCTTGGGCAATTTCATTGCCAGTTTCCGAGAGGCAACGCCACCGAAAGGTTTATCTAACCCATTCGAATACTCGACTCAGCAGGAACTAAATGCACCGCTTCTCCCAAATGCGGATATTCATTGATGAGGAACGGCGAGTCGAAGTAATAGCTTACCGTAGAATGTTACAAATATCTTTTGGTGCCTATCGCAATGCAATTATCTTGAATATAAAGATTTTAGATATCTGCTTGACGAGCATCAAGTGCAGCGTCATCTAAATTTCGAATTTCGCCGAGAATAGAGGCTTAAAATGTCATACGATGCTAAAGTTTTAGAGGTTATGATTGCCTCTCCGTCCGATGTGGTTCGAGAGCGGGAAGTCGTTCGTTCGGTCGTGTTCGAGTGGAATGATGTCCATTCTCGTATACAAAAAATGGTGTTGTTGCCTGTAGGTTGGGACACTCATAGTTCACCGGATCTTGCCGGACGCCCTCAGCAGATCATTAATGACCGAATTCTCGAAAAGGCCGACATAGTAGTCGGTATTTTTTGGACCAGGATTGGTAGCCCTACCGGAAAATCGTCCAGCGGTTCAGTTGAAGAGATACAAAGACATCACGCGGCGAAGAAACCGGTGATGTTGTACTTTTCGGACGCACCTGTGGTACCCGGTAGCTACGATGCCACGCAGTTTGATGAACTCCTAAAGTTCAAAGAGTGGGCGAAGACTCAAGGACTTGTTTCAACATTTTCCGATCCCGAGTCTTTTAGGCAAGATTTCCACCGCCACCTTCAAATCACTCTACGGGATAACGAATTTATCCAAAAGCAAGCGCTCGTTGCCCCTGCGCCTGTGCAGATCTTTTCAGCGTCGCCGTCAAGAACCGCCACTAACCAGCTAACGCAAGAGGACATCAATCTTCTAAAGTGGGCCGCCGATCCTGCTTCAAGCCAAAACATGATACT